>CAZEIT010000159.1:0-5877 GCA_964512515.1 uncultured Desulfobulbus sp. | reverse complement strand
CTGGATGTCTTCATGTAAAACCTCCTCGCTTGAGGTTACGAGAAAATTCTACTTTCCAAAAAGACTAATTTTAGGGGGGATTACCCGGCTGCCTGCAGAAAATCCGCATAGATCCCTTCCCTCATCCGCGCCCCGGAAGAAAAGCCGCTTTCCCACCAACTGTTTGGCAGCCCAGAGCAGCACCTGCTCAAAACCATGGAGTGTTTGCAGGCCATTGGTGCGGATGCGGTTGATCTCAAACTCGGCTGCCCAGCCCCGCAGATACGGCCATTTGATAGCGGCGCTCTGCTGATGGAGCGTCCAGGGTTGGTGCGCCGGATCGTTAGGCAGGCGCGGCGATGCACCTCCTTACGCTCTCGGCAAAAAAACGGCTGGGAGAAAGCCTGGATGCAGGCAAACTCTACAGTTTCTGCCGCATGCTTGAGGATGAAGGAATAGGCCTGCTTATGGCGCAAATGTCAGAACAGGACGCTGCTGCTACTTGATCGGCGGGTTGTAATAGCCGAACTGAAGCCAGGGGAAACGTCTGCGCAATGCCCGCAGCCAGGCGCGCATGCCCAGGGGCGGGGCATCTGGGCGGTGGCTGATCACCTGCCGATAGTAGTCCGGATCCATGTTGAGATTACGAAGCTGGATAAGATCGGGCCGGTGGCGCTCAATGAGACGGCAAAATGCCTCAAATTCCCTGGGATCATCTGTGCAGCCGGGCAGGATGAAGTAGTTGAGGGAAACGTGGCGGCCCAAACCCTTCATGATATCAAGGCTTGTGCACAAATCCGCCAAAGTAAAGCCCTTGGGCTGGTAGTAACGCTGGTGATGCTCCGCCTGCGCACTGTTAAGTGAAAGGCGAATCGAATCCAGGCCAGCCAAGGCCAGCTGCTCCACTGCCCTGGGTAGGCTGCCATTAGTGTTGAGGTTGATGGTTCCACGGCTGGTCTGGGTGCGGATCAGGCGGATTGCCTGCTCCATCACCTGGGCCTGCAGCAGGGGTTCGCCTTCACAGCCCTGGCCAAAGCTGACAATGGGCTTCTTGGCCCTTTCCAGGTGCGGCACTGCCACTTCCGCAATTTCCTGGGCAGTGGGCACAAAGGTAATGCGATCCTGGGTGGAAGGACAACTGCCGGAAGGTTGCAGGGAGATGCAGCCGGCGCAGGCGGCGTTACAAACCGGAGAACAGGGCAGGGGGGCTTCCCAGCGGCCTAGGAAATAGTTACGCGCCGCCGGGCAGCCATAGCTGAGGCAGCAGACGCCCAAGTGCTGCACCAGGCGGTTGTGGTGGTAGAGTTTGAGCTGTTTTTTGGTCTTACGCTCCAGAGCAGCCAAATTAAACTGGCCCAGGTCTTGGCGAACATCCGCATCACTGCGCAGGGCCGCAACCCAGAACTTTCCCTCGGCCCAGCCCACGGCCGTATAGGCAAAAAGCGGCAAAAGCGGCGCGTCTTGCGCTGGTTCGTCTTTTACAAAGGCAGCGCTGAAAAGAGCGGTATGAGCAGGGGCCATGAAAGCGGCAACAGCCTGCACCGCCTCACCGGGCTGGTAGGGGTTTTCTGCCAGCACGGCAAAATCTCCGCTTTCCGCCTCTACGCCCACGGGCAAGCGCTGAGGCAGGGTAAAGATCTCGCTGCCAGCGGGTAACTCGATTAAATCTCTGCTATCTGGTTGATAAAATACTCCGGCTGCGGCTCCAGCCATGTGCAGACCGCCATAGTCAAGGATTTCTCCCTGCTGATTGGCAAAAACCAGGCTTGGCCTGGTGCACGGGTGCCGGGCCGGCATATCCGCCTGTGCAGCCTGGCTCGCTACTGCAGCCTGATACGGGACAAGATCGAATCAACCGCAGTATAGATGGCCAAGTCATCGCCAAAAACATCCTGAATATTGGCATGGTCAATCAGGTCTTCGGTGATGTACTGGGTAAGGTAGAGGCTGATCAGGTTCGGATCCGGTACCAGGTTGCGGACAGGGGCGATTTTGAATTGCATATCGAATTCATCCAAATCACCGATCCGCTCCAGTTGCCGCTCCATGACCTCCTTGATGGCCTGGACCGAGTTCGTTTCAATGATATGCTGATCCATAAGCCGCTGAACCAGCAATATGGCGAGTTCCGGCGCCATTTCACGGGATCGTTTCAAGAGATAACGGCGCTCCCGCTCGCGCTTGCGGTCAATGGCATCAATGGTTTTATTGGTGGAGCTGCCTGGGTTCATGTGGCGTGCCATGGGAAATATCCTCATGTTTTTTTTGAAGAATCAGTCTATATATATAAACTGTTTTCCCAATGCGCAATTTAGAACTGGGCTAAGGGTTCAACCTTTTGCGCAGATCGTCTTCTTCTGTAGTGCGGCAAGGGGGTGAGTAACTCCCATCAGCTGTCCCTATCCAGCCCCAGGCGTAGAACATATCTTCCTGCTCTTCCTAGTAAAATTCCCAGCTGACCGTAGGCAGGCTTTCATAAAAAAACGTTGAATTTCTTCCATCTCGCAGTACAATGCATACCGCATGTTTTATTATTCTTTATCCTTAGGAGGGAGAGATGAGAGGGAAAAAACCGCTGTACCTTGTTGCCGCACTGTTGCTGGCATGCAGCCTAGGCGTTACCGGCTGTGGCAAGAAAACCGCCAAGACCGCACCTGAGCGGCCGGTTGCCCAAACCCAGGAAGATGCTGGCATGATGACCGAATCCCTGGAGAGCACCGGTGATGCCGGAATTATGGAAGGCCGCACCTCTGGCCCCATGGTGCCGGTATACTTTGCCTTTGACAGCTCCAGCATCGACGGCGACCAGGTACCGCGCATTGAAACTAATGCTGACTTCCTGAAAAACAATCAGGATGTCACCATCCGGGTAGAAGGCAACTGTGACCCGCGTGGCACCAAGGAGTACAATCTGGCCTTGGGTGAGCGTCGTGCGCAGAGCGCCAAGAACTACCTGGCCAGCCTCGGTGTTAGCGCCGGGCGCATGACCACCATCAGCTTCGGCGAAGAGAAGTTGCTGCTCTTTGGCCATGATGAGATGTCTTGGGCGCAGAACCGCCGGGCTGATTTCGTTATCACGAAGTAAAGTCCGCAGTTTTTACAGCTAAAACCGGATCGGGGTCTTCCCCATCCGGTTTTTTTCTTCTTTCTCCATCCTTCTTGCCGAAGCCCCAAGCGGCTGGTACAATTACCACTGGCATACTGCCACCCCCATGTTTCTCTATCACAGGAGTTTACTCGCATGAAAGGTTTGAAGTACATCGTGACCGGCGTCTGCGCGGCTGCGCTTTTCGCTTATTCCGGCTTTTCCAGCTCGCTTCAGGCAGCTGAGCTCAAGATCGGCGTTGTCAATATGCAAAAAGTGCTCACCACCTCAAGCGCGGGCAAAAAGGCCCAGTCCATCATTGAGCAGAAGATGAAATCCTACGACTCCACCTTCAAGAAGGACAAGGATTCCCTCCTTACCATGCGTGAAGAAATCGAGAAAAAAAGTTCCGCCTGGAGTGATACGATCAAACAGCAGAAATTTTCCGATTTTCAGAAGAAAAGCGCTGAACTCGGCACCAAGGAACGGGAAGCCAATCAGGAAATCCGCAAATTGCAGGAGCGCCATGTGCAGCCAGTGCTACAGAAACTGGAGGATGTAATTCAGAGTGTAGCTAAGAACGGCAAGTATGATCTCATCCTGCCCAGCAACACCATACTCTTTGCCAGCGGCCAGCATGATATCACCGATCAGGTCACCAAGGCGCTCGACGCCGCAATGAAGTAAAGTCAGAATTGTAGCATCCGGAATTCCGTATTTTCATGCCGGATTTACGCGCCATTGTTCCCCGATTCACCGGCCTGCGTGTGCTGGTGATCGGGGACATTATTCTTGACCACTTCCTCAGGGGCAAAGCCACCCGTATTTCACCGGAAGCACCGGTGCCGGTGGTCAACGTGCATAAAGAGGAATACCTCTTGGGCGGCAGCGCCAACGTGCTGAGCAATATTGTATCCCTGGGAGGCACAGCCGAACTTTGCGGCCTAATCGGCAAGGATGCCATGGGCGACAAGGTGTTGCAGCTCATCTCCGCTTTTGGCGATATTGGCACTGGCATTGTCAGAAGCACGCGGCCAACCATTCTTAAAACCCGGGTGCTTGCCCAGGGCCAGCAGATTGTCCGTATTGATCAGGAAGAAACCGGCACCCCGCCCTCTGATTCCCTGCAGCAGTTGGTGGACTACCTGGAACACAACCTGCATCGCTTTGATGCGGTCATGGTCAGCGACTATGGCAAGGGCATTGTCAACGAAACCACCATGCAGACGCTGCGCCACGCCCTTGAGGGTGAACGAGGCAGGAGTGGCCGCCCTCTTCCCTTGGTGATTGATCCCAAACCGATCAATATGCCCCATTTGACCGGGGCAACCATTATTACCCCCAATCACCACGAGGCCATGCAGATGTCTGCCCTGCCCATTCGCGGCGAAGAAAACCTGCTGGCAGCAGCGCGCACCATTCAGGATGAACTCTCCTGCACCGCCGTGCTCATCACTCGTGGCGAGGCAGGCATGGCCCTTTTAGAAGGGGATAAGCCTATGGTGCTCATCCCCACCGTGGCCAAGGAAGTTTTTGATGTGACCGGCGCTGGCGATACAGTGGCCGCCACCCTGGCCCTTGGTCTTGCCAGTGGCGCTGGCATGATCGAGGCTGCTATGCTCGCCAACCACGCCGCAGGCCTTGTTGTGGCCAAGGTTGGCACCGCCACCGTGAGTGTGCCGGAACTCCTGGCCGCACTGCCGAACTCGCAGATATGAGCCAGGCTCTTCCGACCAGCCACACTCTTTCAGTACTTTCTTCACAGGTATAGCTATGTCTCGCAGCATGACAGGATTTGGCCGCGGAGAAGCCAGCAGCACGGAGCGACTGTGGGTAGCAGAAATCCGCACAGTCAACCACCGTTTCCTCGATCAAAAAATAAGTCTGCCCCGCGCCTTTCCTGGGTTTGAAGAACCGGTGCGCAAGATGGTGGCCGAACGCCTGGGTCGAGGCCGGGTGGAAGTGCAACTCAGCGTGAGCGGGGCCATGGCCTCCCAGGCACGCCTTACCGTCAATCAGGATCTGGCGCAGCAGTATCACGCCTGCCTGCAGACACTGGCGCACGATTTTGCCCTGGAGGGCGGCATTCGCCTGGCTGACATGCTCAACCTGCGCGATCTCATCAGCGTGGAAGAGCAGTCGCCAGATATGGAAACGGAATGGGCCCTGGCCAGCAGCGCGCTGGGTGCGGCCCTCACGGCCTGCGAGCAGATGCGTCTGCAGGAAGGATTGGCGCTCAAGGCGGATTTAAGCCAGCGGCTTCAGGCCCTGGCCGCCCTAGTAGACCGTATCCAGGCCCAGCTTCCAGATCTGCTGCGCATGCGGCAAAACGAGTTACAAGAGCGGCTAGCCAAATTGCTGAACGGAGTCGATCTTGACCCCATGCGTCTGGCCCAGGAATGCGCCATCATGGCCGACAAGAGCGATGTCAGCGAGGAAATCACCCGGCTGCGCAGCCACATCAATCAGTTCCACAGTTTTCTAGCGCTTGATGAGGCAGTGGGGCGGCGGCTGGACTTCCTTTTGCAAGAATTTTTGCGGGAAGTGAACACACTTTGCTCCAAGATCAGTCACGCTGAAATAGCGCAACTGGGGGTAGAGATGAAAAACGAAATCGAGAAACTGCGGGAGCAGGTGCAGAACATTGAATAAGGACCAGGGAAAGCGCTTCCTCACCGGCGGCAATCCCGTGCAAATCCACAAGGTACAGCGTCATGGATAATTTGCTCTTACATGTGGGCTTTAGTAATGCCGTCAAGATCAGCCGCATTCTGGCGGTGGTCAACCCCGGCTCCTCTCCGGTGCGCAAGCTG
>CAZEIT010000158.1:0-5939 GCA_964512515.1 uncultured Desulfobulbus sp. | reverse complement strand
CCATTGAAGGCTTTGTCCGCATTCATGAATCCGACATGTATTTGAAGCCAGACTATGATACCTTCACTATCCTGCCCTGGCGTGATCAGAAAGGAACCAATGCGGCCCGCATTATCTGCGACGTGCACAATTCGGATGAAACCCCGTTCATCGGCTGCCCTCGTCAAAACCTCAAGCGGATGCTGGCTGAAGCAAAAGATATGGGCTTCACCATGAATGTTGGTTCAGAGTGCGAGTTCTTCCTGTTCAAGCGCGATGAAAAAGGCCAGCCCACTACCGTCACCGACGACGTAGCTGGCTATTTTGACACAGACCCAGGGGATTCCGGCACCAATTGCCGCCGTAAAATCATCCAGGCCCTTGAGGCCATGGGCTTTGAAATCGAGGCCTCCCACCACGAGGTTGCAGAAGGGCAGCACGAGATCAACTTCAAATACGCAGATGCACTCACCGCCGCAGACAATACCGTTACCTTCAAATGGGTGGTACGCACCATTGCCGCGGAATTTGGGTTGCACGCCACCTTCATGCCCAAACCGGTCTTTGGCATCAACGGTTCCGGCATGCACACCAACCAGTCCTTGTTCTCCCTGGATGGCAGCAATGCCTTTTTTGATGAAAAGGCTAAGTACCAGCTCAGTGACACGGCCCTTAAATACATCGCAGGCATCTGCAGGCACGCCAAGAGCTTCTGCGCGGTGACCAACCCGCTGGTTAACTCCTACAAACGGTTGGTGGCCGGCTACGAAGCACCGGTCTATATTGCCTGGTCCACCTCCAACCGTTCGGTTCTGGTACGTATCCCTGCCCCCCGCGGCATGAGCACCCGCACCGAGGTACGTAACCCAGATCCTGCCTGCAACCCGTATCTGGCCTTTGCCGCCATGCTGGGAGCCGGGCTTGATGGCATTGCCAACAACCTGGAAACACCAGCACCCACCAATGCCGATCTGTATGAAATGACCGCCCGTGAAAAGGTGGAAGCAGGCATTGACAGTCTGCCCGCCAGTCTGCATGAGGCACTGGAAAGCCTGAAGACAAGTGCAGTAATGAAAAAGGCTCTGGGTCCACATATTTTCAATAAATACGTGGAAGGCAAGGAGCGGGAATGGGATGCCTACCGTACCGCCATCACTGACTGGGAGATCAAGAACTATCTCTGTAACTTCTGATTGATCCTCCCTGCTTCAACCAAGCCCACCTGCCAGGCGTGTTTTTCTCCTCTGCGCTTGGCAGGTTTTTTATTTCTACTCACTCTTGCTCGCCCCTGATAGACTTCTCCCGGCAAAAACTCCCCTCTAGCTCGACCTTGTGCCATCCGTACTTACAGTGTTGGCACATGACGACATCAAGGAGAACAGATGAATATACACAGCAAACGCCTTGACGAACACAGAATCGAGGAAGAGCCTTTTTACCTGCCCATTGGCGAGGAAATCACCATTGCTGAAATCGCCCATCGCAGAGGGTTACCGCTTTTACTCAAAGGGCCGACCGGTTGCGGTAAGACCCGTTTCATGCAGTATCTCGCCTGGAAACTCAAGCTGCCGCTGGTGACCGTATCCTGTCATGACGACCTTTCCACCAGCGACCTGGTAGGACGCTACCTGATCCGCTCCGGCGAAGCGGTATGGATGGATGGGCCACTCACCCTGGCAGTCCGGGCTGGCGCTATCTGCTATTTGGATGAAATTGTCGAGGCGAGGAAAGACACCACCGTGGTCATCCATCCCCTGGCCGATGACCGGCGGGAACTGCCCATAGAAAAACGGGGCGAACTGCTCTTGGCTCCAAGCTCCTTCATGCTGGCGGTTTCCTACAACCCAGGCTACCAAAGCGTGCTCAAAGACCTGAAAACATCCACTCGGCAGCGCTTTGTCGCCCTGGCCTTCAGTTATCCCAAGCCGGAACTGGAAACCAAGATCGTACAGAGGGAAAGCGGCATGGACACGGCACTTGCCAGTTCCCTGGTCAAACTGGGCAACATGACCAGGGCCCTGAAGGACTCTGGCCTGGCAGAAGGCGCCTCAACCCGGCTACTTATTCAGGCAGGCAAGCTCATCGGTGAAGGGATTGCTCCCCGCAGCGCCTGTGAGGTTGCAGTGTGCGAGGCCCTGACCGATGACCCTGAACTGCTGGCAGCGCTCTCAGAAATGGTGAGTTCCCTATTCTAACATGCAAACCACCGAGTCCGCCATCCAATCTCTGTCCACCAGGTTCTACGCCCTGGTCAGGCCGAGCCTGCCCAATGAATGGGAGGTTGATGCTGCGCTCAACGCCCTTGATGGCCTTAGCCCTGACCAGATAGATCAGGTGCTGGCCCAGGTGCCCGCCATCTGGCCGGTTTCACAATCCCTGTGTCTTTCCTACCTTGATGAGGCGGCCAACATCCTTTCTTGCCTGCCTGCAGAAGAATTGCCCAACTGGGTACAGGCCCTGCTAGATCAGTATGAAAGCGATGGACTACGGGTGGCGCAGCGCTTCATGGCAGATGTGGAAAGACATTTCCTTTGCCGCATGCGCGGCGAAATGGGCATTCGCCTCAGTGAAGTGAGCGGACGCCTGCAGCCCTATGCCAGCGCGCTTGCCGGTCAGGAGATGCCGCTTTTCCCTTTGGCCGAAGGCAACAGCGTGTATACCGACACCCATGCCATCTATCTTCCTGAAGAGCTGAATATTTTTTCAACCGAGCAGGAAAATGCGCTCCTCTATAAACTGATTATCTCCTGCCAGTGGGGTTTTATCCGTGTCGGCACCTTTACTGCTGCTCACAGCGCGAGTAGTGAAAACGATCCTCTTCTGACCCTGTTCAGCAGCAGTATCAATCCGGCCCTGCAGGGCAGCCTCTACCATCTTTTTGAAACCATCCGGGTTTTTTCCTTATTGTATCGCGAGTTGCCTGGCCTGATGCGCGAGGCAACCCCGCTCCTGTCCAGGCTGACCAGACAAAGCAACCCGGCTGAACAGCATCCGCTTGCCTGGCTGCAGCAGGGTTTGGAAAAACTCAGCTGGCGCCCGGATACGGACAACGCCATCAGCCGTGCCGCCATGACTTGGCTGGAGCAAATCCTGGCCAGGCCAGAAGATCAAAGCCTGAGCAACAGAGCCGCAGAAGAGCTGGTGCCCCTGGTGGAGCGTCGCTATCCAGGCTGCCCGCCGCTGTCTGCCCTTCTTTTTCAGGGCGAGTTGCGCTGGCATGAGGTAGCCAAGGCCCAAAATCTGCGGCGAGAGCAACGCGCCGAACTGTTCATGAGCAGTCTGGCGGCCCATTTGGCACAACTGCCCGAATTCCAGAGAACAATCAAGAAGGACGAGCAAGAGCGTTCTGAACAAGACTCTATACAGGGCCAGGATACTGCAGTGGTGCGGGAACGGCCCGCTAGCTCCGAGCACCAGGACGCGGAAACTGTCATCTATATTCAGCTCGATAACCAGGATATCGCCCTACCCGAAGAACTCCGGCGACTGGCCGATGAAATCCGCCAGGATCTGGGCAAAATTCCCGACCAGTATATTACCAGCGCTGTTGGCCAGGCTGGTGAGGGGGTGGCGGCACTGCTGCCCGGTGGCCAGGCAGATGAAGGCGAGGGCTTTCATGGCCAGCTCTGCTACGATGAGTGGGATTTCCGCCGCAAAGGGTATCGCCGCAACTGGTGCATACTCAGTGAAGTTTCCCTGCCTCCGGTGCAATCCAGCTTTATTCCCAGCACTCTGGAAAAGTATCGCGGACAGATCCGCAAACTGCGGCATCAGTTTGAACTGATGCAGACCAGTGAGCGTTTTGTGCGCAGGCAGCGGGAAGGCAATGACATTGATGTGGACGCCCTGGTGGAGTCCCTTGCCGACACTTTAGCCGGACGCAGCGCCTCGGACCGACTCTTTGTGCGTCTGGCCAGGGATGAACGCGATATTGCCGTCTACTTTCTGGTAGACATGTCCAACTCCACTGAAGGTTGGGTAGGCAAGGTCATCAAGGAAACGCTGGTGGTACTGTGTGAGGCGCTCCAGGTACTGAATGACCGCTATGGCATCTACGGTTTTTCCGGCATGAGGCGGCTACGCTGCGAACTGTTTCCAGTCAAACGGATGCAGGAACCCTACAACGATACCGTGCGCCAGCGCATTGGCGCGATTGGCCCCAGGGAATATACCCGCATGGCCCCGGCTGTTCGCCATATGATCAGGTTGTTTAAGGAAGTTGAAGCGAAAATAAGACTCTTGGTGCTGCTCACCGATGGCAAGCCGGAGGATTACGACGACTACAAGGGTGAATATGCCATTGAAGACACCCGCCACGCCCTGCTCGAAGCAAGGACTGCTGGTATCCATCCCTTCTGCATCACGGTGGATCGCAAAGGCCACGAATACATGGCGCATATGTGCGGCGAAAATCAATACATCTGCATCGACAGCATCAAACGGCTGCCCAGCCGCATGCCCCAGATCTACCGCAGCCTCACCACCTGAAAGCCGCCTTTGCGCAATTTATGGCCAACAACAGGCATTTGCACTGGCCAGACTTCAACACAATTCTTCCAAGATACGCGAAATTTCCGCCACCGTGGCGCAGGCCAATACACGCTGCCGGGCGTTGGCCGCGCCGTTCAAACCGCTCAAGAGCCTGCTGATCTGATACTTGATACGAAAAAGTACCCTTTCAACCGGCAGGTACAGGTTGCATAATTCCAGATAACGCTGCAAAAGGGGCAAACGCGCAGCCAAGGTGTCTGGTCGCTGCTGCCCGGCAAAAAGCCATGGATTGGACAGTGCGCCCCGACCCACCATAACCGCGTCACAGCCGCTTAGCGCCAGTAAATCCTGCCCCTTGCCATGGCTGTCGATATCGCCATTGCCAATAACAGGAATAGTCACCGCCTCTTTGACCGCTCGCACCACCTGCCAGTCTGCCTGGCCGCCAAAGGCCTGGGCCCAAGTGCGGCCATGCACGGTCAGCAGGGCCGCGCCGGCGGCCTCTGCCATCTGGCCAAACTCCACTGCATTGATGGTATTCGCATCCCGGCCGCTGCGGAATTTGACCGAAACCGGCACAGAACTCACGGCGCATACTGCCCGGATGATGGCCTCGGCCGTGGCGCTCTGCTGCATAAGGGCGACACCTGCCCCTCTCCTGGTAACCTTGCGCACCGGACAGCCCATGTTCAGGTCAATACCGTCCACAGGCAGGGCACAAACCTTGAGCGCTGCTTGAGCCATCACCTCGGGAACAGCGCCGAACAGTTGCACAATAAAGGGCCGCTCCGCCTCAACACTCTTCAACATCGTCATGGTTTTGTGCTGACCCTGCGCGAGGCCATGTGAGCTGATCATTTCGGAAAAAACCAATCCCGCGCCCTGCTCGCGGCAGAGCAGTCTGAAGGGCAGATCAGTGTAGCCCGCCAAAGGGGCAAGGACAAAAGGGCTGGCAAGGCACAACTGTGCTCCGGCAAGAAAGGATGCGCCTCTATCCCTGGATGAATCAAGCATGGAAAGGAGCCAGGCGCCTAGGCAATGCCCGAGCGCCTGGTGGCAGAACAAAAATCAATTGGCGAGAGGGGTCTGGCTGGGTGCAGTATTCATCTGGCGGCGGATGCGGTGGAGCGTGCCCACGTAGATTTCTTCCGACATGTCATCCACGATTTCGCGCAGGGCGATTTCGTCTCCGGAAGCGCTGACCCGTTTTTCCGTGTAATCGGCGGTGTACAATTTACCAGGTACTTCCCAGACAATCTGCCCTGTCTGCAAATCTTTCAGGACATAGCGGACAACGAGCTTCACATTGATGCCCGAGGCACGGGTCACACCGTCCCAGGAAACACTGGGCAGGTCAATGGCTACGATTTCGCCTGCCAGGATGTAGTTTGCACCAGCACGTTCCTTAGTGAGCTTGACCGCATCAGACTTCTGAAACCAGCGCGACAGGGACTGATAAATTCTGCTAT
>CAZEIT010000157.1:0-5972 GCA_964512515.1 uncultured Desulfobulbus sp. | reverse complement strand
AGTACTGTACAGCGGTTGTTTTTTCGATTTTCCGGATGGCCGCAATGGGGGTGTGGTCGGGCTGGAAAGGCCAGGGAATGAAGGCGGTGAACCCGCCGGTTTTGTCCTGCAGGTCGCGCACTCGCTCAAGGTGTTCCAGCCGTTCCTCCAGGTTTTCTATATGGCCGAACATCATGGTGGCGGTGGTGCGCAGGCCAAGCTCATGCGCCTCCTGCATAATACGGATCCAGGTGTCAGCATCGCATTTATTGGGAGCAAGTTCTTGTCGCACCCGGTTGCTGAGGATTTCCGCACCGCCGCCAGGGATGGAATCAAGCCCTGCAGCCATGAGCCTGGCTATGACCTCACGTGTGCTCAGACCGGAGAGCTGGGCAAAGTGGTGGATTTCGGGCGGCGAGAAACCATGCACATGGATGCTACACCCCTTCATGAAACGGAGCATGTCTTCGTAGAATGACAGCGGTAAATCCGGATGCAGACCACCCTGAAGCAGTATCTGGGTGCCGCCCAGCGCCTTGGTTTCCGCTATTTTTGCTGCCAGCTCATCTTGTGAGAGAACCTGGCCGCAGCCTGTTTCTGGGGCCTTGAAAAAGGCGCAGAACTTACAGGCAGAGATACAAATATCAGTATAGTTGATGTTGCGGTCAATAACATAGCTCACCAAAAGCTGGGGATGCAGCCGCTGGCGCACTGCATGGGCGAGAAAACCCAGCTCGTGCAGGCTGGCCTCTTTGGCCAGATGCAACCAGTCAGGCCCACTGATGCGCTCACCCGCCTCTATATGCGAAAAAATCCCTGAAAGCGGCATCAGCAGGCTTCCAGCACAGTGTAGAGGGTGTCGCGCTGTACCGGCTGCCGTCCAGCCTCGCGGATAAGGCGGATCAGGGTCTTGTGGCCGATGGCCTGTTCCGTTTCCCCGCCCGCCATGTGGGTGATGCGCTCCTCACTGACCGTGCCATCCATGTCGTCTGCGCCGAAGGCCAGGGCAACCTGCGCCATCTTTGGCCCAAGCATGATCCAATAGGCCTTGATGTGGGGAAAATTGTCCAGCATCAGGCGGCTTACCGCCACGTTTTTCAGATCATTGATGCCGGTGGTGTTGCTGCGGCCTACACCCAGTTCAGTGTTCTTCGGATGAAAGGCCAGAGGAATAAAGGCAAGAAAGCCGCCAGTTTCATCTTGCAATTGGCGCAGGGCGTTCAGGTGCTCAAGGCGCTCTTCAATGGTTTCAATATGGCCATAGAGCATGGTGGCATTGGTTCTTAGCCCCAGGCGATGCGCGGTTCTAGCCACATCGAGCCAGTCCTCGCCGGACAACTTATCGGCACAGGTCAATTGGCGAATGCGCGGACTGAACACCTCGGCCCCACCGCCGGGCATGGAGCCCAGACCTGCCTCCATCAGCTCTTTCAGGGTCGCCTCTACGGATTTACCAGCAACCTGGGCAAGATGGTGAATTTCCACACAGGTGAAGGCCTGGATATGCACCCCTGGCCGCTCCTCCTGAATGGCGCGCAGCATGTCCAGGTAGTAGGAAAAAGGTAAATCCGGGTGTACCCCGCCCACCACATGAACCTCATCAATGGGCTCATTCAGCCGTTCCCGTACCTTGTGCCGGATTTCATCAATGCTCATTTCATAGGCAAGCGCATCCTCCCGCTTGCGGCCAAAGGCGCAGAACTTGCACAGATTGGTACAGATGTTTGAGTAGTTGATGTGCTGATTGTAGATGAAATAGGTTCGGTCGCCGTTGAGCCGTTCGCGCACGATATTGGCAAGATAGCCCAGGGCCAGGATGTTGGGGTGTTCGTAGAGCGTTCTGCCGTCTTCCAGGCTTAGCCGGGTGCCAGCGTGAACTTTTTCCAGGATATGGCCAAGCCCGGCCTGCTCAATATAGGCGTCCATGCATTTCTCGCGGAGGAAAAAAGAAAAGGCCTGCCTGCAAACGCGCAGAGCAGCCGTATAAAAGACAACAGCCCCTTAAAAGAAGGGGCTGTCGCAGAGTATCGTAAAAAAAAGATCAATCAAGAAAAAAGCGGAGTTTCTCGCGACGGCTGGAGTGGCGCAGACGGATGAGCGCCTTTTTTTCAATCTGACGGATACGCTCGCGTGAAACATTGAAGCGCTTGCCAATCTCTTCCAGGGTGTACTCAGCTTTTTCGCCGATGCCGAAGCGCAGGCGGATGATTTTTTCTTCCCGTTCGGTCAGGGTGGACAAGACTTCGTTGACCCGCTTGGACAACTGACGGTTCTGCACCGCATCGTAGGGAGATTCGGATTCCTGGTTTTCCAGGAAATCGCCCAGGGTGGAGTCATCGTCGCCAACCGGTGTTTCCAGGGAAATCGGCTCGCGTGAGGCCTCAAGGATGGCCAGGATCTTGTCCATGGGAAGATCGGTCATCTTGGAGATTTCCACCGGCGTGGGCTCGCGGCCAAGTTCCTTTAAGAGCGAGTAAAAAGCCTTGAAAAACTGGCTGCGCAACTCCAGGAAATGCACCGGCAACCGGATGGTGCGGGTCTTGTCGAGGATGGCCCGGGTAATGGCCTGCCGGATCCACCAGGAAGCATAGGTGGAAAATTTATTCCCCTTTTTATAGTCAAAGCGGAACACTGCCCGCATCAGGCCCAGGTTACCTTCCTGAATCAGGTCGGCCAAGGTCAGACCCTGATGCATGTATCGTTTGGCAATGGACACCACTAAACGCAGGTTGGCCCTGATCATGGCATCCTTGGCAAACTCCACCGAGCGGTTGTAAGCCTCGATCTTGGTGGTCAGCTCAAACAACTCGCGGCAGTCGGCATGGTTCTGGTTAGCGCGCAGCACACACTGGCGCATGTAGTTGAGTTGCTGCTTTTTCGGCTTCAGGGTGGGGTCGCGCCGCTCCCAGAGATCAATGCGCTCCACCAGCATGCGGATTTCATCGGTTTCGGACCTGTCCTTCCGGATGAGCGCAATAATAGAATCGAAGCCTTCCCGGATGGTTTTGGAGTACTTGGCCTCTTCTTCAGGGGTGAGCAGATCGAACTGGCCCATTTCCCTGAGATAGGTGGTAGTGGTCTCCTCAGGCTCATGGTCTTCGTTGTCGGGCAGAGCATCGGTATTGCCGTCATCATCCGCGTTCTTTCTGCCTGTCCATTCCTCACCGGCAAGGGTCATGCGCTTGCCGGATTTTTCCTGGGTTACGATTTCAATGTTGTTTTCTCCCAGGAAATCAAATAGTTCCTCAATGGCGCCAGGGTCTTTGACCTGGTCTGGTAAAAGTTCATTTAAGTGTTGAAAAGTGATGCATCCTTCATCCTTTCCTGCCTCAAGAAGGTCATTTTTGATATCCGATAGCACAGCCTTCTCCTTAGACGTGGGGCTCATCCTGGCAGATGAAAATCTTGTGAACAGTATATTTTACAGAATAAAAAATGGAATCTCAATGAAGAATACAAAATGCCACCCATGGCTGGTAGGGGGATAGCAAGTGCATTTTCGCAGAATTTCAGTTATGAGAGGCGATGCGGCCTAGCTACTTGGGCTATATTTTTTGAAATAAAACAAAAACATGATGACAACATCCATAAACATTCTTGCACAAAGATCAAGCGGCGTGCTCTTGCCGGTCTTTTCTTTGCCAGCCCCCTGCGGCATTGGCGATTTGGGCCATGGCGCCTACCATTTTATCGATTTTCTTAAACGCGCAGGCCAGAGCTGCTGGCAAATTCTGCCCCTGGGGCCCACCAGCGCGGATCTTGGCCATTCCCCCTATATGAGTGCCTCGGCCCTGGCGGGCAATCCGCTCTTGATCAGCCCTGAGCTTCTGGTGGAACAAGGGCTATTGCAATCCCATCAGCTCGCTTACCCGGATTTTTCAGATTACACTATTGATTACCGCCGGGTGCAAGACCATAAACACTACCTCCTTTCCCTGGCCTGGGATGCCTTTCAGGGCCCTGCCCATGCGGGTTTGTTGGATGATTTCATGGTTGCTCAGCCTTGGGTGCAGGATTTCGGCCTCTTTATGGCCCTGAAGGACTGGCACAATCAAGCTGCTTGGTTCCAGTGGCCCAAACCGCTGCGTCTGCGTGAAAAAGATGCGCTTGCGGCCGCGCATAAGGAGCTGCAGGCCGAAGTGCGCAGGTATTGTTTCCAGCAATATCTCTTCTTTGAGCAGTGGGGCCGTTTGAAGGGTTATAGCCAAGAGCGCGGCATCCGTCTTGTTGGCGATTTGCCCATTTACGTAGCCCTGGACAGCGTTGATGTGTGGGTGAATCAGGAGATTTTTGCCTTGGACGCCGAAACTGGTGAAGCCACGCATATTGCCGGAGTACCGCCAGATTATTTCAGCGAAACCGGCCAACGTTGGGGCAATCCGCTCTATAACTGGAGCAGCGCAGACGTAAAGGTGCGCTCACGTCTCTATGATTGGTGGGAACTGCGTCTGCGCCAGAATTTCCAGTTGACGGATATCCTCAGGCTCGATCACTTCCGTGGCTTTGAATCATACTGGTCTATCCCAGCACAAGAAGAAACTGCCATCAACGGGGAATGGCTACCTGGCCCTGGTTTAGCCTTTTTCCGGGAAATGGAGCAACGTTTGGGCGAGATGGCGCTGATCGCCGAGGATCTGGGAGTGATCACTCCTGAGGTCGAGGCCCTGCGCGATGTCCTTGGCCTGCCCGGCATGAAGATTTTGCTTTTTGCTTTTGATTATCTCACTGACAACAGCTATTTGCCCTACAACTGCCCGGCCAACAGCGTTATTTACACCGGCACCCATGACAATGAAACCGCGGTAGGCTGGTTTTTAAATCCGGACGTGGAGTGGGCCTTCAAAAAGCAGGCCAAGCGTTTTGCCAATAAAACCGATGCCGACCCTGCCTCCTTCCATACAGATCTTATCTATCTGGCTATGGCTGCGCAATCGAATCTGGCGATTTTTCCAATGCAGGACCTGCTTGGTTTTGGTAATGACTGTCGCATGAATACTCCGGGGCGAGGTGAAGGTAACTGGCTGTGGCGTTGCGCCCCACAATATATCAATGACGGCCTGGCCGATTGGCTCCACGAACTGACTCGTTTTTTTGGTCGTCTTCCCTCTCCGCCGCTGCAAACTGAGTCCATAGACGATGAGCATCCTTATTCTTAACGGCAGCCCACGCATTAACGGTAATACCCATATCCTGCTCAACAGGGTGATAGACGGCATCCACGCGGAAGGCAAGGATGCAGAACTGGTTCATCTGGCCAAACTTGAGCTCGCGCCCTGCACCGGTTGCGGAGTGTGTGAAAGCAAGGGCCTATGCGCCATTGATGACGCCATGACTGACCTGTACGACAAGACACAGACGGTGCGCCATCTGATCATCGCGTCTCCAATTTATTTCTATGGGATCACCGCGCAGGCCAAGGCCTTTGTCGATCGTTGTCAGGTCTTCTGGAGCAGGAAGTACTTGCTTGGGCAGAGTAGAGAAGGGCAGACGCCGCGCTACGGATATTTTGTTAGTGTGGCTGCAACCGGTGGAGCTAAATGCTTTGATTGCGCCCGCCTCACCCTGCGCTACGCTTTTGATGCCATGGACCTAGTCTATAACGGAGGAGTGGTAGTGCAGGGGGTGGATGAGCGCGGCGCGGTTGCTAAAAAGCCGGATAGTCTGCAGGCCGCGTTTGAACTGGGGCAAAAAATTGGCGCGACCAGGTAGCATTCTGCGCCGAAAGCAAAGATATGTAGGGACATTGGAATGCTGCTTGACAAAGCACAGCGGATATTTTAGATAACCGTCACCACTGACACCCTACAGAGTTGAGGTAATTTTACCGTCTCAGCTCAAGCACATACAAGGCCCCATCGTCTAGTGGCCTAGGACACCGGCCTCTCACGCCGGTAACAGGGGTTCGAGTCCCCTTGGGGTCACCACAATAATTTCAGCTGGTTAGCTGACTTTCACCAGATAAGCCCCCTTGGAATTTTTTTCCAGGGGGGCTT
>CAZEIT010000156.1:0-5979 GCA_964512515.1 uncultured Desulfobulbus sp. | reverse complement strand
CCCATGGGCAGGGGGCGCACTGCCGCTACGATCTGGTGATAGTTGAGGTGCTTGAGCTCATGGTGCAGCACATACAGAGCCACCAGCAGCAGAATCAAACTGAGGGCAGGTCCCCAGACAGAAACTGATTTCCAGCGCATATCGTTACAAGCCAGAAATTGAGAGTTTCAGCATCAGTACTGCGCGCACTGAGCCGGGGAAATGGATTGATTCATTGCTTGCGGCCATATCTCAAAGAACGCAGCTTCTATAGGTAGTGAAAAAGAAAGGACGCGGAAGCTATAACAACATTCATTTGGCTTGATTACTACGCTGAAGCACTTACGAATCCGGATAGCCCAGCCACGGTTCCAGCACTTCCCAGGTCTGATCAATAGCATAACTTTCAAACCATGGCAGCGGGATATGGCCATAATGCAGAGAAAACTGCTTTTCCGCCGCTCTTTCTCCTTGCTTAGTAATGGCAGCCACATACAGGGCTGCTGCCATACTGCTGCGGTCTGCCCCTCCCCGGCAGTGGATCAAGAGCGGCTTTTCTGCCTGCTGCATAAGCGCCACCAGCTTGGGCGCCTGTTCTGGAGATAAACCTTCACTTGCCGACATACTGAAATCAAGGTGGGTAATGCCAAGACGCTTAGCCTCGGCAATTTCGGCCTGATACCAGAGACTGCCTGCGTTTTCTCCCCGCAGATTGATAATGGTGCGGATACCGTAGCGCTTGTGGTAGGTGGCTATTTGCTGGGTGCTCGGTTGTGCGGAGCGGTATGCCTCGCCCGGAACAATGGGATGGAAATTACCGCTTATCTGTAGAAAACCGAGATAGGCTCCACCGGAAAACAGCAGCAGGAAAAAACTCAAGGAAACAAAGCATAAACCTCCCACAGTGCGTGAGCGCAGGCAGATACGACGGAACAGGGGCGGGATGAACTTCATGGCAAGTGTATTGTCAAGAGAAGTGGAAAAATGGGATGCACCCTATCGGGAGATCTCTTTGCCAAGTGGGTGGACATAGCGGTAAATGAGCCCGGATCCTGTGGGCTGATCATGCAAACTCAAACTGCCGCCAAGGATAGCAGCGGCTTCCCAGGCAATGGCCAAACCAAGACCGCTGCCCTCGCTGCCAAGGCTGGAAGCCGCACGGTGAAAAGAGAAAAAGACCTGTTCTTTTTCCGCAGCAACAATGCCAGGCCCATTGTCTGACACTTCCAAGACTGCTGTGTTGTTGGAGCGGGCCAGACGAATGGTTACGATTCCGCCATTTTCAGTGTATTTTACAGCATTTTCAAGACCATTTTTGAGAATGAGGTGAATGTTTTCAAAACTTGCCGAAATAAGGAGATGCTCCTCTTCTCCCAGCCCGAGATTTATGTGCTTTGCCTCGGCAAGGGGTAAATATTCTGCAATAAGCTCGCGGGCCAAACGCGAGATATCAACAGGATCGGCTATAGCCGCGCCCGACTGAACCCGGGCCAGATTAAGGAGCTGCTCGGTCAGTTTGCTGGTGCGCTGCAGACCCTCCTTGAGAATCTGCAGCCGATTCTGCATTTCTTCTTTGGTGGCGGCATTGCCAAGGTTCTGCACCTGCAGGGAAAAGGCAGCCAGGGGAGTGCGAAGTTCGTGGGCTGCATTGGCGACAAAGCGCCGCTGCTGCACAAGCAGATTTTGCAAGCGTTCAAGCAGCCGGTTTAAGGCATGGATAAATGGCGTCAGCTCGGCGGGGATATCCTGGCGGGGCAGCGTTAAGGGCTGGCCTGCACGCTGTCTGTCCATATAGGTGGCCAGCTCACGCACCGGCCTGAACTGGCGGCGTACCACCAGCCAGATAATGAGGGTGAGAGCAGGCAGAAGCAAGACCGTGGGAATACTGGAATGAATGGCATTCTGCCAGGCCAGCTCATCGCGGCTTTCCGTTGGCTGGGTAATGATGAGGGTTCTTCCGGTTGCATCTTTTGCTATCAAAACCCGTACTTCTCCTTCGGGAGAGGGACAGGTAAACAGTGCAGACGAGATATTGACCGGCAGCCAGTCCGGCCTCGGTTCTTCCGGCAAAAAGATGACCTGGATGCGCGCATCGCCATCGGCCAGACTGATGGCTGGCTCGCGCTTCACAGGAAGCCAAGGGGCCTCGTGACGTTTGCTGCCACTGGCCAGCCAGGCAATCTGCCGCAGCATGTCATCCTGATATTCCTTGGCTTCCAGAAAGGAATAGGCTGTGGTGATGACAGTAGACAACAGGCCAACAACTAAGACCGCTGTGCTCAGCAACACGGTCAGGCGTCCTTGAATAGAATGAGTTAACGGCATGCCGCCACCATCCAGCCCGCACCGCGGACATTTTTTATCGCCTGCATACCGATTTTTTTGCGGATGCCATGGATGAGAAAATCAATTGCATTGCTTTCCACTGCTTCACTGGCACCATAGATATGCTCCTCCAACTCTTCACGGCTGAAGATGCGGCCTGGGTGCAGGAGCAGGGAATGGAGCAGGGCAAATTCCCGGGCGCTGAGGAGTACGCTGGTCTCGCCGCTGGTGGCCTGATGGGTCGCAAGATTCAGGGCAAGGACGCCATTACTCAGGATAGATACCGCCTGCCCGCCCTGCCGACGGACTACAGCGCGTATACGCGCCAGCAACTCGGAAATGGCAAAGGGTTTGACCAGATAATCATCTGCACCGGCGTCTAGCCCATCGATGCGATCCTGTACCCCGTCTCTGGCGGTCAGAATGATGACCGGCACAGTGTTGCCCATGCGCCGCAAGCGCAGTAACACGGCAAGCCCTTCCCGCTCCGGCAGCCCCAGATCAAGGAGAATGACCTGATAGCCGCCAAAGCGGATGTTTTCCTCGGCTGTTATGCCGTCACGTACCCAGTCCACGGCATAGGCGGCATCCTGCAGGGCAAGCTCGACCGCCGCCCCCACCATCTGATCATCTTCCACCAGTAAAACCCGCATGGCTGTCACACTTCTCAATCAAAAGATCTTACCCGTGTTATTTTGGTACACGTACGGAGATTGCTCCACCACACAGGCAGAGGGCTGCTATAGCTGTACCACGTTTGGCTTGTGCACTTGATTCATGTTTTTGATCCGGAACCAGGGTTATTTGCAGGCCAGGGCCTTTACCACCCGCGCAGGCGCCAGCAGCAGATAACCATTCTGGTATACCTGCACACTTGTTGCCTGATCGATTAATTGTACAGGAGGCGTACGGGCAAAGAAAAGTACATAGTTCCGGGGATTGTCCTGCTGCCATTGCAACAGTTTTTGCTCGCCTGACAGCGGTGTTATTCGCGCCTGCAAACGGGCGGCGAACTGAAACTGATCGGCAAAGCGATCAGGCAACACAGCCACAGGATGATGTTCTTCTTCTGCCCTGGTCAGGGCAGAGGCAATGATGCTCGTGTCCAGGAAAGTACGGCAGGCCCCGGCAAGCGAAAAATGGAGTATGATGACAAGTGCAATAAAGCTCAGGCTAGTAGCAGGTAAGGGGGCAACCAGCTCTTTAGAGAGAAGAAAGAATATGCCCACGCTACAAATAAACAGCACCGCCCCTGTCCAGGGAGCCATGTTTTGAATGATGGCCATTTCTGCCCCAGTCCAGTCATAGCGGGGAATGAGCAGACAGAGCACCGCAAGAACAGCAAGCACCACAGCAGGCAGCCAGCGATTCAGCATCTGGCTGACCTCGCATTCTTGCGCTATTCTGGCCAAAAGGATAGCCACCACAGGAAAAAGAGGCAGCAGGTAATGAAGCTGTTTGCCGCTAACCAGAGATAGGGTGATAAAGGCAGGCAGTACGATACTTGCGCAGAACCGGCTCCGGCTCTCTGTAAGCATTGTGCCGGTACCGCGGTACCAGCCGGGATATAATGACCAGGGCAGCAGCAGCACAGGAAGCAAAAGCGCGTACCAGTACACGGGATGCTGGTGGGCAAAGGAGTTGTGGATTCTGCCTGCTGTTTGCCCCCAAAAAAGCGCCCTGGCATAGTCACTGCCGCCGGCAAGTGCAGCCGGAATGGCCCAGGCCAGAATAATCACCGTGCCAAGCATCAAAGCTGCGAACACCCGAATATACCAAGACCACCATGAATGGGGCCAGCTTCGCAGCCACCATGGGGCAAGCAGGGCCGGCCAGAGCAGAAAGACCAGGGCAACAGGCCCCTTGGAGAGCAGACCCAGGCCAATGGCAAGACCAAAAACCCACCACCAGGCCGGTCTATTGGTTTGGGCGGCATTGATCAGGGCTAGCCAGCCCAGGAGTGAGAAAAAGGCAACCAGCGTATCAAACATGGTGAGCGAGGCATACACCGTCCACACCGGCATGCCCAAAAGCAGAAAAGGAACTCGGCTTGGGAGCACTGGCCGTTCTGGCCAGAGCTTCGCTGCCAGGCGCATGCTCAACCAGATTGAACCAAGCCCAAACAAGGGTGCGATCAGTCTGGCGGTAAAACCATGCACTCCAAAGGGTAACCAGCTAGCCTGCATGAGCCAGAACAGCAGCGGCGGTTTGTGGCTATAGGGCGCGCCGTTACTGATCGGCACCAATATGTGCTGTTGCTGCCACATCTCCCAGGCAACCGAAAGATAGCGCGTTTCATCGACAGGCAATGGCGGCCGGGTCAAGAGGGCGGTAAGAACAAGCGCTCCCCAGGCCGTAAGCCATATCCCGTTTTTCTCTAGGGAAGTGCGCATGACCGCTGTTCTCTCATAATGAACATCAGATTACGGGCATAGACGATCAATCCTGTGAGCTGGCCGCAGATAAAAACCGGGTCTTTGCGGTACAACGCATAGGCAAGTAAAAGGCCGCCGCCTACAATGCTGCAATACCAAAACAGGGCAGGCACCACACTTTTCTTTTGGCGTTCGCTGGCAATCCACTGAATGAGGAAGCGTGAGGTGAAAAAGGCCTGACCCAGCAAGCCTATACCCAGCCAGATACTATCCATGGATGCGTTCCCCGATACGCTGCTCTGAAATTATGCTGCGGCGTCCGAGCCACCACACGCCAAAAATATCCATTATTCCTTCCTTGAGACGGTCAAAAGTGCCATAGTGTGAGTTGCCATGCCGGCGAGGGTGGTGATGGACAGGGATGGACTGCACTGAACCGCCATTCTGACGGAAGAGAGAGGGAAGGAAGCGGTGCATATGGTTGAAACGGGGGATGGTAAGAAAGAAATTCCGCGGAAACATTTTGAGTCCGCAGCCGTTGTCCGGAACGCTTTCCCCCAACAACAGGCGCTGGCAACGGTTACCAAACCAGGAACTCAGCTTGCGCCAGCCGCTGTCGTGGCGGTCTATGCGGTGGCCGATTACCAGCAACCTGTCGTCCCCCTGCTGCTGTTGCTCAAGAAAGAACGCCAGCATGGGCACAATATCTGCCGGATCATTTTGACCGTCACCATCCATGGAAACAATAATGGGACACGATGCCACCTGAACCCCCAGCCACAGGGCCGCGCTCTGGCCACACTGTCGGTCAAGACGGATCACCCGCAAATTTTCACGTGTTACAGCAGCTTGCTTAAGAACCGTAAAAGTTTCATCACACGAACAATCCTCAACACATACAACTTCGTAATATTCAACAGATGACAACTCTTTCTCAAGCATGATCAACAGGGGCAGAATGTTGCCCTGTTCATTGTTGACAGGAATGACGATAGATATCCTTGCCATGGCTTGGCTCCTTGCTTCGTTATGATGAAAAAATACACGGCAAGGATACCCTGGAACAATTAGGCAAGAATTAGCCGCCCGTAATTTCAGATTCAGAACCGAAAATAAAAGGCTCTTTGTCATTTGGTCTGGGTTTTTCTTCTGGATGCTGATCTGACAGGGATGAACTTTGTCTTCACTGGCAAGCTTTACCAGCAGCGTTCTGGAGTCTGATAAGGCGGTCAGACCATGGTTTTATAGGGTTCCTCGAAAAACAGGTGCAATGAAAGTGCAATAATATTGTCAATTTGTA
>CAZEIT010000155.1:0-6003 GCA_964512515.1 uncultured Desulfobulbus sp. | reverse complement strand
TGGGCTGCGTTGCTTTATGGCGGGATTTTCCGCTTGAACTGGCCATGGCCTGCCACTGCGATGTGCTGGCCTATGACCGGCTGGGTTTTGGTAAATCTTCAGCACGCAAGGAAAAGCCATCCCTGCAGTTCATCCACGAAGAGGCTGCAACCTTTTTCCCTGCGCTGCAGCAGGCGCTCAACCTGGAGCGTTTTTCAATTTTCGGGCACAGTGTGGGCGGCGGCATGGCCCTGGCGATTGCGGCCCTGCATCCGGGAGCATGCGCTGCGGTTATTACCGAATCTGCCCAGGCCTTTGTGGAGGAGCGCACCAAGGCTGGCATTCGCACCGCCATGCAGCATTTTTCACAGCAGGAACAGTTTGCCAAGCTGGTGCGCCTGCATGGAGAAAAGGCAGCCTGGGTCTTTGCCGCCTGGACAGATATCTGGCTCTCGCCCGATTTTGCGGGCTGGAATCTTGATCCGTATCTGGGCAAAATCGCCTGCCCGGTTCTGGCCATCCACGGTGATGAAGATGAATATGGCTCCCTGGCCTTCCCCCGCCGCATAGTGGCGCAAGTAAGCGGGAATGCCGAACAGTTCATTCTCCACGGATGCGGCCACATCCCCCACCGTGAGCAAAAAATGCAAGTGCTTAGGGTTTGCAGCGCCTTTCTGAACTCACACATTTTGTCTCTATAATTCCATGAGGTTGTTATGCTGGAAATAATCGCCATGGTCAGCGGCATGCTGGTCATGATTCTGGAAATGACCGGGGCGCGGGTTATGGCCCCACACCTGGGCACCTCCATCATTGTGTGGACCAGCCTGATCGGCGTGGTGTTAGCCTGCCTGGCCTTGGGCGCATGGCTGGGCGGACGCCTGGCCGACAGGGAGGCGAGCACCCGCCAACTTGCCCTTATTCTCGCCTGGGCCGGGGGCGGTATGGGCTTGACTGCGCTTCTGCACGAACCTGTGGCAGCCTGGGTCACGACCAGCGTCTTCAACCCATACCTGGCGGCGGTATTGTGCGCCAGTCTGCTCTTTGGCCTGCCCGCCACCTCTTTTGGCATGGTTACGCCCTATGTCATCCGCCTTGCCATGACCGATGTCAGTACCTCCGGGCAGGTGGTGGGACGACTGTACGCCCTTTCCACCCTGGGCAGCATAGTTGGCACTTTTCTCGGCGGTTTTGTGCTTATCTCCTGGTTTGGCAGCACCCATATCCTCCTGGCTGGCAGCACTGTTATGCTGCTGCTCTCGGTCCTGGTGTGCATGCGTCCGGTGCGCGGTCGCGCCTGTCTTCTGGTGCTGGTGGCGCTCGCGGCCTGGCTTTCCGAATCCTGGACGCGCTTTCAGGAGAAAAACGGCGGGGTGATCAGCGTGGAAACACCCTACAACCACATCCGTATCGCCCGCACTATGAACATGCACGGACGGGAGCTGCTCTATCTGAGTACCGACCCTGGCCGTTTTCAATCGGCCATGTATGTAGATGATCCGGTGGAATTGGCGCTGTCCTACACCCGGCTCTATGCCCTAGGCCCATTGCTGGCTCCTCGTGCACAGCGGGTGCTTATGCTGGGCGGCGGGGGTTACAGCGTGCCCAAGTGGCTGCTGGCGGGCCGCAGCGGTTTGAAAACTGACAAGATGCGCGTGGATGTGGTGGAGATCGACCCCGGCATGACCCGTGTGGCTAAGGAATATTTCCAATTGCCGGAAGACGAGCGCCTGCGCGTTTTCCACGAGGATGTGCGTGTGTTCTGCAACCGCAACACCGAGCAGTATGATCTGGTTTTTGTGGATGTGTTCGGCTCCAGCTATACTGTGCCCTTCCATGCAGGCACGGTGGAGGCGGCGGCCGCGATGCGGCGTGCCGTGGCAGATGATGGCATTCTCTTGATGAACGTGATTGCCTCGGCAGAAGGTGAGGCGGCAAACCTTTTGTGGTCGATCAGAAACGGCCTGGCAGAGCACTTTGCCGAGGTGCATGTGTTGGCTGTGCAAGAGCCTGAAAATGCAAGCGTGATTCAGAATTTCATGCTCCTGGCCCTGCCTCATCCCCGGCCCGGAGTGCTGGCAGCAGACGAATTGGCCTCGTACCGCGAGCGCCTCATGCCATCTGGCCCCGATGTAGCGCCCCTGCGGGATGAATTTGCGCCGGTAGAGCGCTATGCTCTGCCGCTCGCGCTTTCAGACTACTAGTGGGGTGTATTAAAAGGCGAAATAAAATCTAGCTAGCAAGACGTTTGAGACGGACCCGCTGAAGCTCGCCGCTCAACTTCACGTTAGACTTACTTGGAGCATTGGATGAAGTGCAGATGTGAATGGAGTGGCAACAATCCTCTGTACATTGCCTACCACGATGAGGAGTGGGGGGTGCCTGCCCATGATGACCGGCACCTGTTTGAAATGCTGCTTCTGGAAGGGGCACAGGCAGGGCTGAGTTGGCTGACCATACTCAAGAAGCGGGAGAACTACCGGAAAGCTTTTCATTCCTTTGATCCCGAGAAGGTAGCCGCCTACTCCGAGCGGGATGTCCAACGCCTGCTCAGTGACTCCGGCATTGTACGGAACCGGCTCAAAATAGAAGCAGCAATCAAAAATGCACGGGGTATACGCAAGATACAAGAGGAGTACGGGACCCTGGCCGTGTTTCTCTGGCGCTATGTAGATGGAACGCCCCGTCAGAACAACTGGAAATCCATGGCTGAGCTGCCAACGCGAACGCCTCAATCAGACGCGATGAGCAAGGATTTGAAACGCCGCGGCTTTAATTTCGTTGGTCCAACCATCTGCTATTCATTTATGCAGGCAATCGGCATGGTGAATGACCACGTTGTTGACTGTTTTCGTCATGCTGAAGTGAAGCAAATGGCCCAGCAAAGCAAGAGAGCAGATCGGCAGATTGCGTAATCGCGAAGCCATCTCGCCACCGGATTTGCATTTCCGATTGAAACGTAACAAGGAATCCACATGAAAATAGATATCTGGTCAGACGTTATTTGTCCGTTCTGCTACATCGGCAAGCGTAGGCTGGAACTGGCGCTGGAACAGACCGGCATCAACGCGGTCATCGAGTGGCGCAGCTTTGAGTTGGACCCTGCCGCGCCGCGCAGCTTTGGCGCACCATTACCGGAAGTGCTGCAAAAACTCTATGGCTTCAGCAAGGATCAGGCGCTTGGCATGCTCATGCATGAAGAACTGGATGCGCGCCGCATTGGCCTGAATTTCCAGTGGCGTATCGCCAAGCCCGGTAATACCTTTGATGCGCACCGTCTTGTTCACCTGGCAAAACACCACGACAGCGGCGACAAGGTCAAGGAACGCTTGTTCCGCGCCTATTTCACCGAGGGGCAGGATGTTGGCGATCAGCAGGTCTTGCGTACGCTGGCAATTGAGATGGGCCTTGCGGCAGAGGAAGTGGATACTGTTCTGGCCAGTGACCGTTTTGGCGTTGAAGTGCGCGCCGATGAAGAGGAGGCGAAGCAGCGTGGTATCAGCAGCGTGCCCTACTACCTTATCAACGGACAGGTGACCCTGCCCGGAGCACGTCGCGTGGAGGAGTTTGTGCAGGTCCTGCGCGACCAGCAGGCACTGATTACGCCCCAGACGACTTCGGATGGGGCACAAGACAGCGGCGCATCGGCTGAAGCCGGGATGTGCAAGGATGGCGTCTGCGCGGTTCGCTAATGAGGCCAACAAGCCTGTTCACGCCATCGATGGCGCGTGGGCAAGGGAGCAAAACGTAAGGGAGCATCTATGGAAGAATTTAAACACATCGCAAAAGGGATTGCCGAAAATTTATGAGACAGCTGTGACTTAATATCCGGGAATAATGCCAATATGATATATATATAACTATGAACCAGCTACCCGAACACCTTGAATCAATACGTCAACAACTTAATTTCCCGTTATATCAGGTTGGAATTGCCGTAAGAGCCGAGTTCTGTTGTGAATATTGTGGCAAATACTTGCTCGAATCTATAGAAGCTTATGATTCATGGCAAATAGACCACATCGTACCAAATAGAGATAATTCTCCTGAAAACCTGGCGTTAACGTGCAAAATTTGCAACTTTGCAAAAAGACATAGCGGAAGAAAGGAATTGGAACAATGTAAAACGCGTTCAGAAAGAATAAAATGTGCACAACAAATTATTTCGGAACGAATATCCCGAAAAAAAATAAATCTTGCCAAAGTCAAAGAATTTGCTGCACTACTCATGAAGGAAAAAATAGAGCATGATACCGCTTCACACAGAAGCCTGTAAGATTAATTCCTGTAGCCTCGCGTAACTTCTGAAATAATTACCCAGCTGGGTGGTGCATTTCAATTTACAGCCTCGCCAGAAGCGCCTCAAGGCCTAATGCCTGACACCGTTGCTGGTACGGCTGAGCTTCAGTTATCCCCACCAATCACCAAAGACCATAACATCATGAAAATCCTCGCATTTAACGGCAGTCCGCGTCTGAAAGGCAATTCAGCCACCATGCTTGAGCACGCCATCAATGGCGCACGGGCACAGGGCGCAGAGGTAGAATTGTTCAACCTGTACAAGATGCAGTTTTCCGGCTGCATCAGTTGTTTTTCCTGCAAGCGGCTGGGCGAGAAGCGCTCCACCTTGTGCGCGGTCAAAGATGATCTGCGGCCCGTGCTGGAAAAGGTGCGCGACATCGATGCCCTGCTCATCGCCACCCCGGTCTACTATGGCTGCGAAAGTGCCGCCTGCCGCGCCCTTATCGAGCGCCTCTGCTTTCCGTACCTCAACTATGCGGACTACACCAAAAGCCACTTTCCCCGCCGCATTGCCGTGGGCCTGATCTACACCATGAATGTGACGAGCGAAATGTATGCAGCCATAGGTTACGACATCTGCCTGGGTCGCACACGCGAAACTCTGGCACGGGAATTCGGGGCCTGCAAAATAATTCTGGCCAATAACACCACCCAGTATAACGACTACAGCCTGTATGAAGCTAATGCCACGGGCGAGGAAAAGAAGGCCTACCAGGAGGCGCATTTCAGCAAAGACTGCGAGAATGCCCGGCAACTGGGAGAAGACATAGCCACTGGCAAGCTGCTCAATCCCTGAAGGCGTTGCTTTGCAAGAGAGCTGCCGACGGGCCCATTGCTCATATCTGGATTAGCGGAACAGCAATGCCCCGGCAAGCAAATGTCTAACCTGTCTGGAGAACAGATATGCCCCTTCCTGATACAGACCTGAAAAAAATGCTGGCAATGCAGGATTTGTGCGACCGGATCATCGATCAAAGCAAGGCCCTTGCCAGTGCGCAGAAGGTGATCCGCTCGCTTAACAAAGACCTGCGGGAACTGGAATCCTTGTACGAAAAGGACTGGTTATCCATAGCTTCAGATAAACGAATTGATGAAAAGGATGAACAGGCCCTTGCGGCTGCTGCAAAAAAAGGTCGCTATTCTGTGCTCGGTCAGGACACCATCTGGAATGCGCTCCAGGATGCCTACCAGTTGCAAATGGCCCTGACCAAGCTCCTGGTCAAAAACCTGAAAGGCTGAGGAGAAAGGGGCGATTTCCATTCCGCCAGCCCCCTTGTGCAACCGCATTTTTCGCCGCAACAGCCAGGCGATATCCTGTTTAACGATGGCTGCTCGGGAAAAACGCTGACCCAGCGACCGTTTCAAGACCAATAAGACAGCTATGAGCATATCAATAGAAACAGCAGTCAAGGTGCCTCTTCCTGCTGTATGGCAGGCATGGGTCACACCTGAAGACATTATCAAGTGGCACTACGCAATCGATACTTGGCATTGCCCAAGGGCAACAATTGATCTTGCTGTAAACGGCGCTTTCAACTACCGCATGGAGGCCAGGGATGGCTCCATGGGCTTTAATTTTGCAGGCGTGTTTAACCAAGATCGTTCCAGACAAATTCATTGAGTACAAGCTGTCTGATGGCCGTGCCGTCAGTGTTGACTTTATCAATTTGGGCCACACGACCAAGGTGCTGCAGACCTTTGAGCCGGAAGAAAACTCTCAGG
>CAZEIT010000154.1:0-6025 GCA_964512515.1 uncultured Desulfobulbus sp. | reverse complement strand
TTATGGGTCAAATCCCAGAACAGCGGCTCAAGATTTTCAGTACGGGTACCCAGGAAAATCAAGTCACCGGTGGAACCATGGATATTGGTTACGCCGGAACCGTACTTCTCCCACAGATCCATTAGGGCGCGCAGGTTCTGGGTACTGTAGTACATACCAGAGGGTTGGGCCACGCGTACGGTGTGAAAATGCTCTACACCGGGGAACTGCTGCGGCACATCCGAATAACGACCGACGATACCACCACCATAACCAAAAACACCAACGATACCGCCGTGTTTCCAGTGGGTGATACGGTCTTTGTAGGAGAGCTCCAGCTGGCCAAGGATATCCCAGCACTCCGGCTTGGTCTCTGCCTGCTGTTTAAGGTCGGTGACGAAACTCGGCCAAGGGCCTTTTTCCAGCTCGTCCAGTAGAGGCGTTTTGTGCTGCTTTGCCATCAGTGTTCCTCCTAGAAGAAGTGTGGTTGAAAAAACGAGACTTCATAGTCTCTGCCTGCATGATGAACAAACAGGCAAAATTACGAGAGTCTATATTGAATGCTCATTCATCGTTGGAGCATAAACGCCTAGAAAATCTTTGTCAACTAAAATTCAAGATCGTGTAATTACCGGAAAACAGTTCAATCTTTGCGTACTCATCCAAGCATCCCCGCCTGCTCAAGCAGCACCTCTTCCACCGAGGCTGCCGCAGAGGACGACTGTTTCTTTGTGCCTGTATCTGCAAGAATATGCAGCAGCTTAGTTGCCAACACCTTACCCAGCTGCACCCCTTCCTGGTCAAATGAGTTGATATTCCAACAGAAGCCTTGGAAAGCGATGCGATGTTCATAAAGGGCCAGCAAAGCGCCCAACTGGTAGGGGGTGAGCTGCTCGGCAATGAGAACCAGACTTGGCCGGTTGCCGGGGAAGCGTCGGGCAGGGTTGTCGTCTTCTTTACCCTGAGCTAGGGCTAGCGACTGGGCCAGCATATTGGCGACCAGTTTCTGTTGCGATGTAGTGTTAGAGATCTCTATATCCAGCCCGCGCTGATTGCGGCGAAATCCAATGAATTCAGCTGGAATGATCTCGGTGCCCTGGTGGATGAGCTGGTAGAAGGCATGCTGCCCGTTGGTACCGGGTTCACCCCAGATAACAGGTCCGGTCTTCCAGTGAACCTCCCTGCCCTGGCGAGTGACCGATTTACCGTTACTCTCCATGTCACACTGTTGGAGGTGTGCTGGAAAACGGGAGAGGGCTTGACTGTACGGTAAAATGGCACAGGTGGGACAACCGAGAAAATTCCGGTTCCAGATGCCGATCAGGGCCATGAGCAGGGGCAAGTTACTGCGAATGTTCTCCTTTTCGCCAACCACATCCATTTCCCAGGCCCCACGTAACAACTCCAGCAAGGCATCGTAACCCAGGGTGAAACCAAGGGTGACCGCACCCACCATGGAGGTGGCGGAATAGCGGCCGCCAATATAGTCATACATATAAAAGGAGGCGAGATAGCGACTGGCATCGTCCATAGGCCCGCCTTCGCCGGTTACGGCCAGAAGATGCCGCTGCGGCTCCAGCCCTGCCCGGACAAGGGCGCTGCGCACCAGCTCTTCGTTGGTCAGGGTTTCCAGGGTGGTACCGCTTTTGGAGACAATGACAAAAAGGCTGCGGCTCAAATCAAGCCCATCAAGCACGGCTGCAGTGTCATCAGGATCCACATTGGCGATAAACCGGGCCTCCCTGCCGGGAAGCGCATAGGCCTGCAGCGCCAGAGACAGGGCCCTTGGCCCCAGATCTGAGCCGCCAATACCTACCTGTACCAGGGTGGTGAAGGACTCGCCCACAGCGTTGGCAATGGCGCCTCTTGCCAGACCATCCAAAAAAAGGCGCAGCTTTTCCAGCTCTTTGCCAGCTTTAGCTGTGGCCTCGGAGGCGCAGGGTTGGCCGGTGAACACATCACGGCTGGCGGTGTGCAGCACCTGGCGCTCTTCACTGGCATAACCTTCAATTCGGTTGAGCACTTCCCCCTTCTTCATGGCCATAAACTGCTCCACCAGCTTGGCCTCATCAGCCAGTTGCTGCAGAGCGGCGAGCACTGCCTCATCCAACCGTTCAGTTGCATAGAGCAGATCAAAGCCGCAGGCGCTACTCTTTAAGGCCTTAAACCGGGCCGCTGTAAGGGCATCTGGTCGGGTCAGATCATAGGGGGTTCTGGCGAGCTCTGCCAGCTTTGCGGTTGTATTCAGTGCGGAGAAATCTTTATACAGCATAGCTCTTCCCTCCAGGTTCTTGCTGGCGGATGGTTTCCTTCAAGGCGCTGATCACCTTTTTATATGAACCCTGCCCGTAAATCGCCGAGCCAGCAACAAAAATATTGGCTCCAGCCCTGGTGACAGCACTGATGGTGGCGGGGCTGATGCCGCCATCTACCTCAATACCGACAGATGGGTTGTGTTCATCCAAACGTGCCCGCAGGGTACTGATTTTCTCCAGCGAAGAATGAATAAAAGACTGGCCGCCGAAACCGGGGTTGACGGTCATGAGCATGACAAAATCAACCATGTCCAAAACATGATCCAGACTGCACAAGGGGGTTGCCGGGTTGAGCACCACCCCGGTCTTTTTGCCCGCATCCCGAATCAAGGACAAACTGCGGTGCAGGTGGGTACAGGCCTCCACGTGCACGCTCACCCAATCCGCACCGGCAGCGATAAAGTCCGCCACATACTTATCAGGGTCAGTGATCATCAAATGCACGTCCAACGGCAAGTGGGTGACCTTGCGGGCAGCAGCCACCACCAGCGGTCCAATGGTGATATTGGGCACAAAATGGCCATCCATGACATCAATGTGGATGCAATCAGCGCCAGCCTCTTCAACCGCACGAATTTCCTCGCCCAGACGGGAGAAATCCGCGGACAGGATGGAAGGCGCGATCATGGCCCGTCTCATTTCCGGTATGTCGGACATATCAATAACCTCGGATTAAATCCATTCTGGCGCAACAGAGCAGGAGCGCCGCAGCGGGAAATTGCAAATGAATAATGGGGGGGGACTGACTGAGAAGGAACAACTCATCCCTGTATCTTCTCGTAGAGCTGGCCTGGCAGATGCCGCACCAAACCCTGTAATTCCAGATTCAGCAGCAGGGGTTGCAGCGTGGTGACCGGCAAGCCGCTTGCCTGAGCCAGACTGTCAATATCTGCAGGATAGACATCAAGCGCCTGCAAAACCTGCTGAGCGACAGAAGTCAAACCCTGCGCGGAATCTTTCTTGCCCTCTGTTGAGTCTGTTGTTGCTGGAGCTGCAGCAAGCGGCCAGGACAGCGCCTCGAACACATCATCAATCCGCTGTACCAGGGTTGCTCCCTGCTGGATGAGCCAGTGCGCGCCACTGCTTTTAGGCGAATCAATACGGCCCGGGATAGCCATCACTTCCCGACCCTGGTCCAGCGCCAGGCGGGCAGTAATGAGCGAGCCTGATTTTTCGCTGGCCTCAACCACCAGCACTGCCTGGGCAAGCCCGCTGATAATGCGGTTGCGGATAGGAAAGCGGAAGGCCTCGGGTCTGGTTCCCAGGGGAAACTCGGAAACAACCGCGCCCGTTGCCGCAATATCGTGCAAAAGTCGCCTGTGCGCTGCCGGATAAGCCACATCTACCCCGCAGCCAAGCACTGCCACGGTTGCACCGTGCACCTGGAGCGCACCCAGATGGGCCGCGGCATCAATGCCATAGGCAGCGCCGGAAACAATGGCTAGCCCGCGTTCTGCTGCGGCCAAGGCAAACTGCCGCGCTGTTCTGCGCCCATAGTCGCTGGCACTCCTGGCACCTATAACGGCCAACATGGGCGCGCGCAAAAGCTCGGCCTGCCCACGTATATAGAGCAGCACCGGCTTATCGGCAATGTCACTTAGTGCAGGCGGATATTCAGCGCAGGTGCAGGAGAGCAGGGATATCTTATGTCGGGCAAGCAGCTCCAACTCCAGCAGGGCACGCTCTCGGGCAACGGCAACAGCCTGATCGTCGCGGAGCAGGGCGGCCAGCCCTTGCCCCAGACCAGGACAAGGTTCAATCGCCTCTTTTCTGTGTTCCAGTACATCACGGGCAGACCCCCAAGCTGCTATCAGCCGGGCAATGCGGGTGCAGCCAAGTCCTGGCAGAAATTGCAGGGTCAACCACTGTTCTGCATCCGGGCAAATCAAAGAAGCTCCTTTCAAACCTGTTTCATATCTGCCAGCATATTCCTGCCCTGACGTCTGGCCCTATCAAAGGAGCAATTGGCCGGCGCCTCATTATTCCAGATAGGATTCCTCCAGTTCACTGCTGCGGGAGGGGTGCCGCAGTTTGTTCAGGGCCTGCACCTCGATCTGGCGGATGCGCTCCCTGGTGACACTGAAGCAGCGGCCGACTTCCTCAAGGGTATAATCGGTTTCCAATTCAATGCCGTAGCGCATGCGCAGCACCTGTTCTTCCCGCGGGGTCAGGGTGCGCATCACCTTGGCCAGGCACCGCTTAAGGCTCTCTGCCATGGAGATTTCCTGCGGGTCAGGATAGGCGTTGCTCTCGATAAAATCGCCGAGCATGGCGCTTTCCTCGTCATCAATCGGGGCATCCAGGGAAATGGCATCCTGAGCGGTTTTCAAGGTGGCTGCAACCGTTTCCACCGGCTGTTCAAGCCGCTGGGCCAGCTCCTCCACGGTGGGTTCGCGCTGCTCGGCCTGCTGGAATTCCCTGGACATGCGGAACATGCGGTTAATCATTTCCAGCACATGCACCGGCAGCCGGATAGTGCGGCCATGATCGGCCACAGCCCGGTGGATGGACTGGCGGATCCACCAGGTGGCATAGGTGGAAAATCTAAATCCGCGGGAATAGTCGTAGCGATCCACCGCCTTGAGCAGACCCATGTTGCCTTCCTGGATAAGGTCTGTCAGGGGGAGACCGCGCTGCAGGTATTTTCGCGCCACCGAAACCACCAGACGCAAATTCGCCTGCACCAGCATATCCTTGGCCTGCTTGGCCATTTCACGGCCCATCTCTATCTCGTGCTGCACTTCGGTGAAGGCAGGCCAGGTCACACCAACAGTCTCTGCCAGCTCCAGACTGATGCGTTTGTCCAATGCGTTGGCATCAGGTAAGCTGGCATTATTTTGGCCGAGTTTGCGCGCAGCAGCCAGCATCTCCCGCTGCTGTGCAGCAATCCGGACCTTTGCAAACTTCAGCCCTATTTCCTTGACCGCATCTGCAACATTAAGCAGGCCTTGAGCGCGGAGTCGGTACGGGGCGAAGAGAGTTGCAATGGCAAGGCCTGCGGCCAGGATAGCATCAACAATCTTTTGTTGTTCCTCGCTGCCGTCATCCTCTTTTTTCAGACTGACGAAGAGCTGGGCCCGCTGCTGCGACAAATCCCTGGCATCCTGAATGCGCGCCAGCAAATCTTCCTGCGCCCGAATGGTTTCATCACCTTCGTTTTCGGGCAAACCCTTGAGTATGGTGGTAATCTTCACCGAGCCACGCTCAATATCCGCTGCCAGGTCTTCCAATGCAGTCACGCCCAGGGTAAGGCGGAGGATGGCCGTCTGAATCCGCTTTTCCCCTTCTTCCACCATTCGGGCCAGGCCCAGCTCTTCTTCCTGGCTCAGGAGATTCAGATCGCCCATATCCCTCAGGTAGAGGTTCATGGGATCATCGCTACCGCCAAGACCGCGACGGTCTGCCTGACGCCGGTCGCTGCTGATGCGCCGGTCATACTGAACCCGGCGGCGCTCGATGCCGTCCCACAGGGGGGTTGTTCCACGGTTGCTGTCCTGCGCCTGTGCTTTACCCGTTTGTAGATCCACCTGCTCTCCCTTTGCTATGCCCGAGTTCCGGCTTACCATGCCGCCCTTCACGCGCCAACTCCCAGCCTGCAATGCCAATGCCAACGCCATATCAAAGCGCTCTGTGCCGGCTTCGGGAAATGTTTTTACGCACACCTGACGTACGCCTGCGCTGCACATTCCTCGCCAGCTCGATTTCATCTTTGAGCTAGAATTAGAACAAAA
>CAZEIT010000153.1:0-6025 GCA_964512515.1 uncultured Desulfobulbus sp. | reverse complement strand
TAATTCCTCATAAAAACGTCCTCATAAAAGCGGAGCAAGGCAGCATCACTGCAGGATGTTTGCAGGCTCGCCCAGCAGGCTGTGGGCATAGATGTGGCGGGGGTCACTTTTTTCCAGCAAAAAGCCATAGCGCCTGCCAAGTTCCGCATGGATGCGGCTGCCAGCAGGCGCCGGGTGGCCAAGCCAGTTGGCAAACCCTGCCTGCAGGTGTGTGCTGGCAGACATGAACTGCTCAAATATGGGCAGCGGAGCCAGGCGAATATAGGCCGCATTTTCCTGAGGCACTTTGGCAAGCTTCGCGGCCACGGCCACGGCTTCGTTCAGGCCGCCCAGACTGTCAACCAGGCCGAGTTCACGTGCGGTTGCCCCATCCCAGACGCGGCCTTCGGCAATGCGTCCGACCTCATCTACGGTCTTTTTTCGCCCCTCTGCCACAATCTCTAGAAAGCGGCGGTAGCCGTAGTCCACATCCATCTGAAAGGCAGCTTCGTCTGCGGACGCCATACCGGTGGCCAGATTGGCGGGCAGATTTTTACCGCCCACATTGAGGCCGTCGCCATAGACGCCGATACGCGCCAGGCTGCGCTCAAAGGTAGGCACTGCGCCAAAAATACCGATGGAGCCGGTGAGGGTGGAGGGTGCGGCCACGATATGGTCCGCATTGGCGGCAAGCCAGTAGCCGCCGGAGGCAGCCATGGAACCCATGGAGACCACTACAACCTTACCGGCCTGCTGGAGTTGCAAAAGCCCTTGGCGGATAAGTTCCGAAGCAAAGGCGCTGCCACCGCCGGTGCTGATGCGCAATACCACGGCCTTGAGGTTTTCATCCTTGCGGGCCTTGTCGATCTGGGCCAAGAGTGCGTCTGAACCGATTTGGCTAACCCCGCCCTTGCCATAGACGATATTGCCGTTTGCAGTGATGATGCCGATTTGTGCGGCACTGTCCCGGCTGCCGCTGTAGGAGGGTGTCAGGGTTTGCAGGTACTGGCCAAAGGTCACGGCATTGAACTCTTTTTTGCTGTTACTCCCTGGCCCGGCTAACTGGCGCATCTGGTGCACCATTTCTGGCCGGGTCTTGAGTGCATCCACCAGACCCATGTCAAGGGCAGCCTGGGCGCGGTTGCCGCCTGCCGCGGCAAGGCTGGCGTTTTTGTTGATGATGCGCTCTCGCAAAGCCGCGCCATCCAGCTTGCGTTCCTGCGCGACCGCATCGCTGTACAGGTTCCATAGTTTGTTCAGCCACATGGCGCTGGCCTCTCGGTCAGCCGGTGACATATCGGTGCGGATCAAGGGTTCGATGGCGCTTTTATACGCACCTACCCGGAAGATATGCACATTGACTGCCAGTTTCTCCAGCAGTTCCTTGATGTAGAGCTTGAATACGCTAAGACCATGTATATCAACCGACCCCATGGGGTTGAGCCAAATTTCACTCGCCCTGGCAGCCAGATAGTACTGCACCTGGTTAAAGCTGTCGCCCATGGCAATAATATGCTTGCCGCGGCCCTTGGCCTGGGAAAGGGCCTCGCCCAGAACCTGAAGCTGATCCAGGCTGGCAGCACCCAGTTTGTCCAGATCCAGCACCAGGTATTTGATGCGCACATCGGTTGCCGCGGCATTGATGCCGTCGAGCAGATCCTGCAGAAATACCTCCTCTTGCAGGGGAACGCCTACCAACTTATTAAATTGCTGGGAAAAGGGCCGCATGACCGATCGCTGCTCAACGATATCCCCCTGCGGATTGATCACCAGCGCACTGCCCTCGGGGATGACGATGGGCGGTGTGTAGAAAAGGCTGAAGAGCATGAAGGCCAGCATGGCCAGAAACATGAGATTGGCCAGCACAGTGATGCCGGTACGGAGAAAGCGCCAGAACAGGCGGAAGGGCAGGAGAAGCAGGGCAAAAAAACGTTTCATCTTGTTTGTGCGCTGTACGCTGAGCAGGAGAGGTGAGGCTACATGGCCTGAAAGACAGCCGCTACCATACCACGCTTGCCACTGCAGGAAAACCCTGGAATGCACGCGCATTGTGTACATTGTCTGCTAGGCAGCCGCAAATTGTCTTGACCAGTTCCGGGCTGCTTGAGTACCTTTGTACGGTTATTCGTAAACGCTATCCGTATGCCCGCAGACATTTCTGTAGATGCTATTTGCTCGCATACGCCTACTTTTTGCCGCAGGAGGAATGCTATGCCGCAACTATCCGTGAGCCGCCTGGTGTTTTTGGCCCTTGCCGTGGCTATTTTGGGATTGAATACGGGCTGCTCGCAAAAAAAATACGGTGCTGTCAAATTCGATTCCGCACCGGCAGGGGCTGAGGTGGTGAATCTGAAAGATGACGCCACCTTTGGCCTGACACCGATTGTGGTCACCTGGGAAAGCAGCAGCGGCGAGCCCGAATATGTGACAGTGCAGATGCGCAAGGCCGGGTACCTTGAGGAGATCACCTCCTTCTGGCTCAATACCCGCCACAGTTCCAGAGAGGCGGCTCAGGCGGAGCCGCAGCCCATCAACGTAATCCTAAAAGCAAGGAAATAGTCATGCAGCAACCAGCTTCTCGTACCGCACGCGGCAAACACGGTCTCTCCCTTTTTGCAGCCGTGCTTATCCTGGCCTTGCTCAGCGCCTGCGGCAGCAGAGTTGCGCCAGTGCGCTTCAAGGTCAATTCCGAGCCTGAAGGGGCCTACGTGCTCTATCAGATACAGGGCGCTGAGATTGACTGCGCCGGCAAATGGGTATACCTGGGCAATACCCCGTTGCAGGGAATGTATCAGTTCGACCGCAAACAGCTACAAAGCGGCGATAAAATTTCCCTGCGGGTAATGCAGCAGGGGTATATGGATCAGACCAAGGAATGGACAGGAGCTTCCTTTTACGAGGAATCCAAAGGCAAGGGTGTTATTTTCTGGACGCCTGAGATGGTGCCCGCAGGGGTGAGGTAGGGGAGGCCGATGCTATGCTGGTTGATGGCAGGGCGTACCGCTCCATCTGGTTGGCGGCAGACGGAAAAGCTGTTGAAATCATAGATCAGACCCTGCTGCCCTTTGTGTTTCAGGTGGCGCGTTTATCTGAGCTGAGCGATGCGGCCCGTGCCATTCGGGATATGCAGGTACGGGGTGCGCCCCTGATTGGTGCAACCGCTGCCTACGGCATCTGGCTTGGTTTGCGGCACGGAACGGGTGATGCGCATCTGCATGCCATTGCAGAGGAGCTTATTGCCTGCCGCCCCACGGCGGTGAACCTGCGCTGGGCGGTTGAGCGCATGCTGGCGCGGCTTCTTCCCCTTGCTCCTGAGACCAGGCAGAATGCGGCCCTTGCCGAAGCGCAAGAGATTTGCGCAGAAGATGTGCGTACCAATGAGGCAATCGGCAGGCACGGCATGGCCCTGATTGCTGCCATCTGGGAAAAAAAGAAAGGGCAGGAGCCGGTCAACTTGCTGACCCACTGCAATGCGGGCTGGCTGGCCACTGTGGATTGGGGTACAGCGCTGGCTCCCGTGTATGCGGCGACAGCCCAGGGTATCTCCGTACACGTGTGGGTGGATGAAACCAGACCCCGTAACCAGGGTGCATCGCTTACCGCCTGGGAACTGGGTAAGGCGGGCATCGCCCACCACCTTATTGCCGATAACGCGGGCGGTCATCTCATGCAGCATGGCCTGGTTGATCTGTGTATTGTCGGCAGCGACCGCACCACAGCTACCGGCGATGTCTGCAACAAGATCGGTACCTATCTGAAGGCGCTAGCCGCTCAGGCAAACCAGGTGCCCTTTTATGTAGCCCTGCCCGGCTCCACGGTGGATTGGCGCTTGCAGGACGGTCTTGTCGAAATCCCCATTGAAGAGCGCAGTGCCGGCGAGTTGCTTTCTATCCAGGGTAAAGACGGGCAGGGCTGCGTGCGCCAGGTAATGATCGCGCCTGAAGAGACCCCGGCCTTTAACCCTGCCTTTGATGTTACCCCGGCGCATCTTGTGAGCGGGCTCATCACCGAGCGCGGGGTGTGCAGCGCCACCCTGGAAGGGCTGAGCGGTCTCTACCCGGAACAGGTGCATGGCTGAACTGGTCGAGCGCCAAGCTCTATTGGAGTGCGCCCTGGCCATGAACAGCCAAGGGCTCAACCAGGGCTCCTCCGGTAACCTAAGCATAAGGCTTGCGAGCGGCATGCTCATTACGCCCTCTGCCTTGTCCTACCACCGTTGCACTCCGGAAGACATGGTGCTGGTCGGCTGGGATGGCACGGTACAAGGGAGGCGTGCACCCTCATCCGAGTGGCGCATGCACCACGATATCTACCTGGCCTATGAAGAGGCCAAGTGTATTCTGCATGCGCACGCACCTTGGTGCAGTACCTTGGCCTGTCTGGAGCGCGGCATCCCTGGCCAGCACTACATGGTTGCCCTGGCCGGAGGTGAGGACATTCGCTGCACAGCCTATGCCCCCTTTGGCACGCAGGAACTCTCAGACACTGCGGTTGCGGGTTTGCAGGGCCGCAGCGCCACCCTGCTCGGCCACCACGGCCTCATCTGTTATGCCGCAAGCCTTGATCAGGTACTGGCCTTGGCCACTGAGGTGGAGTTCCTGGCCAGGGTGTACGGGCAAAGTCTGCAGATCATGCCGGAGCCGCCGCTCCTTCCTTCCGGAGCTATTAGCGCTCTTCTGGAACGTTTTGCCGCCTATAAACAATTAGGGCAGGACAAAAACCACTCTTAAGTATATCACGGAAACGCTTGTATGAGCGTGCTTATAAGGGCAGATATCCGATTACCATGCGATTGCCATGCTGCCCGCTCCAAAAGCATGCTTGCCTCACTTGTTTACTGAGATCATCTTTGCCTTGGCCTTGGAATGTTTCCGATTTCAGTGCAAAGATGCGCTCAAGAATACGTGGGAACACTGCAGGTGACATCGTTCTGAATGGCCAGAGGCTCCCCATGGTTCAGCGACCATGCCATGGCGGTACCCGAGCCGAGTAATAACCCTGAGGAAAACCATGGAAAATTTGCATAAGCCAGAACTGCTGGCGACCGCTCCCTATGTGAACGGGCAATGGGTAGCAAGAGCATCCAGCTTTGCGGTGCATAATCCTGCCAATGGCGAACTGGTATGCCGGGTTGGAGATGGTGATGCTGCCTTGGCTGAACAAGCCATAGAAGCTGCCCAGGCCGCCTTTGTGTCCTGGCGGGAGAAAACTGCGGCGGAGCGCTGCCGCCTGTTGCGCCGCTGGTTCACCCTGATCATGGAAAATCAGGAGGATTTGGCTGTAATCATGACCCTGGAGCAGGGCAAACCCCTGGCCGAGGCCAAAGGAGAGATTGCCTACGGGGCCTCCTTTGTGGAGTGGTTTTCCGAAGAGGGCAAGCGCGTCTATGGCGAGACCATTCCCGCGCCTGGGCCGGATAAACGCATCGTGGTCATTAAGCAGCCGGTGGGTGTGGTGACAGCGATCACGCCCTGGAATTTTCCTAGTTCGATGATCACCCGCAAGGCGGCTGCGGCTTTGGCGGTTGGCTGCACTTTTGTTGTCAGGCCTGCCTCGGCAACCCCGCTTTCAGCCCTGGCCTTGGCCAGGCTTACAGAAATGGCTGGCTTTCCACCTGGGGTCTTCAATGTGATTCCCAGCAAGGAATCAGGGCCTATAGGCAAGGTTTTTACCGAAAGCCCGAAGGTGGCCAAGTTTTCCTTTACCGGCTCAACTGAGGTGGGAAAAAAACTCATTGCCCAATGTGCAGCCACGGTGAAGCGGGTTTCGATGGAACTGGGCGGTAATGCACCCTTTGTGGTTTTTGATGATGCGGATCTTGATGCCGCTGTTGCAGGAGCGCTGGCCTCAAAGTATCGTAACGCAGGCCAGACCTGCGTCTGCGCCAACAGGTTTCTGGTGCAGCGCCCTGTGCAGGACGCGTTTGCCGAAAAATTGGCCAGGGCTGTGGCCACCTTTAAGGTGGGTAATGGCATGGAAGCCGGTGTTGACATCGGGCCCCTGATTAATGAGCAGGCTGTTGTCGAGGTAGAGCGCCTGGTGCAGG
>CAZEIT010000152.1:0-6026 GCA_964512515.1 uncultured Desulfobulbus sp. | reverse complement strand
CCACCTGGAGCTGGATGGAGCGCAACCAGCAGAAATCATGCTGGAAGGACTGCAAGGATCCTGCAAGACCAACACTGCCGCAAAATAGGCCTAGCAACTTAAGGCCAAAGGTCGTCGTCCGCTCTTGGTGCCTGCAGACGTATACCGGCCAGCAGCAATCGAACAGTTGCATGTTTTGGGTGCACAGATCGACGTGCCCGTCTTCCCCTCCACTGCAAGCCAGAATCCAGTGGACATTGCCCGCCAGGCCCTGGCCAGCGCCCGGCAGCAGGGGCAGGACACGATCATCATTGATACCGCTGGCCGCTTGCATGTCGATGAAGTTCTGATGGCAGAACTACAGGCTATCAGCCAGGCAGTGCAACTTACTGAAGTGCTCTTTGTCGCCGACGCCATGACCGGCCAGGACGCGGTCACCGTGGCCAACACCTTTAATACCCAGTTGCCCATCACCGGCGTGGTGCTGACCAAGATGGAAGGCGATGCCCGTGGCGGCGCCGCCCTGTCGGTCAAAAAGGTAACCGGTAAGCCCATCAAGTTTGTGGGCATGGGCGAATCGGTGGATGCGCTGGAGATTTTTCATCCTGACCGTACCGCCTCGCGTATTCTTGGCATGGGCGATGTGCTCTCGCTGATCGAACGGGCAGAAGCGGTTGTTGATCAGAAAAAAGCGGAAAAACTGGCCAAAAAAATCCAGAAAAACATCTTTACCCTGGAAGATTTTCTGGACCAGATTCAGCAGATAAAAAAAATGGGCAGCCTGGAACAGATCATGGACATGATCCCAGGCATCAACAAACTCAAACAGGTGCAGGATGCGCCCAAGCCCAACGAAAAGGAGCTAGGCCGTACCGAGGCTATTATCCGCTCAATGACACTGAAAGAGCGGCGTAACCACCGCATCATTGATGCCAGCCGCAGGGTGCGTATTGCCAAGGGCTCGGGGACCTCGGTCACCGAGGTCAACCGGGTGCTGAAAAGCTACACCATGATGCTGAAAATGATGAAGCAGATGAAAGGTAAAGGCATTCTGGCAGGTGTAAAAAAGCGGAAGCTTCCCAAGGGATTGCGCCGCTGATTTAGTATATTTTTGAGTTCAGATCTTCTGATACATTAACTGTTCATCCGGGCCCATTGCCCACCACAGTAAGGAGCAGCAAATGGCAGTACATATCCGTTTGACCCGCAGAGGACGGAAAAAACAACCCTTCTATCGCATCGTTGTGGCCGACAGCCAGGCCCCGCGTGACGGCAAATTTCTGGATATCGTTGGCACCTATGACCCCATGTGCGACCCGGCTGCGGTCAAAATTGACAGCGAAAAATTGGAGCACTGGGTCGGCAAGGGAGCCATTCCTTCAGTCACAGTGCGTAGTCTCATCAAAAAACACGTACATAGCGCAGCTCTGGCAGTCTGAGCACATAGCTGATGAGTGAACTGATCCGTTATATCGCGCAGAATCTGGTGGATCAGCCGGAACAGGTATCTGTGCAGAGCCGGGAAGAGGACGAGTCCCTTACCTACGAACTACGAGTGGCTCAGGAAGACTTAGGCAAGGTGATCGGCAAACAGGGGCGCACCGCCAAGGCCATCCGTGCGGTAATGGCAGCCTCCCAAACCGATGACCGCCGCGCCCGGCTGGAGATAGTGGAAGACTAAGCAATTCCTGCGGCAAAGGGATGTAAGCAAGAGCCATGCCTGAAGAGGATTGTCACCGTCTTGTGCCGGAGCAGAATTTTGTCCGCATAGGTAAGGTCCTGCGGCCGCAAGGTTTGCGGGGTGAAATCAGGATTGAGCCCTACACTGCACATCGGGAAAATATCCTTGCCTATACCCGGGTGTTTCTTTCCGTCTCGGATGAGGCGGAAAAGCGTGAATACACTGTGGTGCAGGCCAGGCTGGAAAAAACAGCGGCTGTGCTCAGGTTCGCGGAGTGTAGTAGCAGGAATGAAGCGGAACTGTTGCGCGGCCATTCGCTTTGGCTGCACAGCCAGGACTTGCCCCAGCTCGGGCCGGATGAATTCTACCTCCACACCCTGATGGGCAAGGAGGCACGCACTGCTGAGGGCAAGGTTCTTGGCCGGGTATGTGCGGTAATTGACACAGAGGCGCATGCGATCCTGGTGGTGCGCGACGGCGCACACGAACTGTTGATTCCAGCCGTAGCGGCCTTTATCAACCAGATCGAGACAGAGTCGCTGGTGCTTACTTTGCCCGAGGGGCTGCTGGAAATGAATGCCGAGCTATAATGGATTATGCGTATTGATCTGCTCAGCATTTTTCCGGATTTTTTTACCACACCCCTGAATGAAGGCATCATCCGCAGGGCAAGGCAGGCGCAGATCATTGACATAGGTATCCACAATATCCGCGACCATGCCGAAGGCCGCCACCAGATGACCGATGACCGGCCCTATGGCGGTGGAGAAGGCATGGTGATGAAGGCAGAACCTCTGACCGCGTGCCTCAGGGCTGTGCCGAGCTGTGGCGGGAAAAGGCGGGTTATTTTATTGAGTCCCCGGGGCGTGCCCTTTTCACAGGAGCAGGCGCTGCGCTATGCTGGCCATGATCAGCTCATCCTCATCTGCGGCCGCTACGAAGGTGTGGATGAGCGCTTTAGCGAGCGTTTTGTAGACGAAGAATGCTCCATTGGGGATTACGTGCTCAGCGGTGGAGAGCTGGCTGCCCTGGTGGTGACCGATGCGGTCTGCCGCCTGTTGCCGGGTGCGCTTGGCTGCGCTGATTCGGCTGAACGGGATAGCTTCAGTCGCAGCCTGCTTAAGCATAATCAGTACACCAGGCCGCCGGTCTTTGCTGATTTGGAGGTGCCGGCAGTCTTGCTTTCTGGTGATCATGCGGCTGTTGCCCGCCACCGCTTTGTGGAATCGGTACGCCTGACCCTGGCCAGGCGGCCAGATTTGCTCGCCGGCTTGAATTTAAGCAGGGAAGAGCGCAAAACACTCAAGGAAGAAGGGTTGCTGGCCCAGGTTGAGTACGCAGCCATGGCAGGTTGAGTACGCAGCCATGGCTGGACAAATGGGGCGCCAAGCATGATCAGGCCGCGGCTTGAACTGGCCCTGGTACATTACCCTGTACTAAACCGGCGGGGCGAATCCATTGGTTCTGCAATCACCAATCTTGATTTGCACGATATCGCCAGGGCAGCCCGCACCTATGGTGTGCACCGATACTGGGTCATAACACCCTTTGTCGAACAGCAGGAAATGGCCCAGGAAATCATCGACCACTGGCAACAGGGCCATGGCGCGCAAGCCAATCCAGATCGCGGCGAGGCATTGTCACTGGTGCAGATCTGTGGCAGCCTGCAGGAGGCCGTGAACGGGATGAACGCGCGGGATGCACAAAGAACAACCGTAGTTGCCACTTGCGCGCGCAATGGCAGGGCGAATCTGTCGTACAGCAGCATGCGGGAGCGCCTCTGGCAAGGAGAGTCCTTCCTGCTGTTATTTGGTACCGGTTGGGGCCTTGCCCCTGAAATTCTGGATCAGGCCGAGGCGGTATTGCCACCCATTCTCGGGTCTGGCAGCTACAATCACCTGTCGGTTCGTTCGGCAGCAGCCATTATACTTGACCGTCTCATGGGTGAAGTGTGCGCCTGAGCAGACAAGGTTATCCATACATAGGCAGTACATTTGCATAAACAAGCGCGTATGTCGCGCCATAGACCTGAAAAGGGGTAGTGTCATGAATGTAATTGAGAAAATTGATCTGGAGCAGATGCGGTTTGATATGCCCGATTTTCGCCCCGGCGATACGGTCAAGGTGCACATCCGCATTATTGAAGGCAACAAGGAACGTGTGCAGGTCTATCAGGGCGTGGTTATCCGCCGTAAGCGTGGCAACATGAATGCCAGCTTCACTGTACGTAAGATATCCCACGGGGTTGGCGTAGAAAAAACCTTTGCTCTCCACTCCCCCAGGATTGAGAAGGTGGAAATCGTCACCAGGGGCCGGGTACGGCGTTCACGCCTCTACTATCTGCGCAACCTGCGCGGCAAGGCAGCCCGTATCCGTGAACGCGGCCTGAATAAATAATTCCCGTTCCAAATCAAAGATGATCTCAAGCTGGCGAGAAAAATGCGACGCAGGCGTACATACAGGTACGTTCTGCGAGCATCTTTTGAAGCCGACCCTGAGAAGACTTTGATATGGCAATGGAATAAGCTTTTGCGGCCCATGGCCGCTGCTTGTACCGCAATCCCGCAACTCCGGAGGCTTTTTGCAGCATGCAAACAGGTCTTCGGAGTTGTTTTCATGGTGGCGGGCGCAAATCGCCCTTCACAAACGCCGCTTTCAGTGACATAGGATCATGACACAAGGGCGTAACCAGCTCAATTCCAGCCCGAAACGAAGCTACGCCAGGGCTCAATTACACGGGCATATAGCCGACACCTTTGCCATTGAGCGCAGTCTGCATAACCAGGGGCTCTGCCCTGTGGCCGGGGTCGATGAAGCCGGCCGCGGACCTTTAGCTGGACCAGTGGTGGCGGCCTGCGTAATCCTGCCTGCTGAATGCGACTACCGCCCTTTTCGGGACTCCAAGTTGCTCAGCGAAAAAAGTCGCACAACCCTTGCCGCTCTGCTCCGAGAAAACGGTGCGATTTATGGTCTTGGCTGGGCAGTACCCGAAGAAATCGATACCATCAATATCTTACAGGCCTCACTTTTGGCCATGAAACGGGCAGTGGAAGCCTGTGCCCAGGCTAATAGCGGTATCATGCCAGAATGTCTTCTAGTGGATGGCAAATTTGCCGTTCCTCTTCCCCTTGCCCAGCAAACCCTCATCCGGGGAGAATCCCAAAGCGCCTCGATCGCCGCAGCCTCTATCCTGGCCAAAGTGCATAGAGACCAGCTCATGGCAGCCCTGCATGAACAATATCCCTGCTACGGTTGGCTGCAGAACAAGGGGTATCCCACCAAGGCGCACCGGCAGGCCATTGCCAGCCATGGCCCCAGCCCGCAGCACCGCCTGAGCTTCAAAGGTGTGCAGGAATATAGCGGCTTTTTGGCCTGCAACAATTCGGAGCTGTACCTGGGTGAGGAATAAAGGAGCGCATAAAGGCTTAGCCGCTGGTCGCAGCGGCGAAGAGGCGGCTGTACGCCATCTGCAAAAAAGAGGGTACCGCATCCTTGCCCGCAACTTCCGCAGGGCATTTGCGGAAGTAGACATCATTGCCCGCCATAACGAAATCCTGGTCTTTGTTGAGGTTAAAACCCGGTCTTCCCTGCGCTTTGGCGCGCCTGCAGAGGCTGTCCACCCAAGCAAACAGCGGCGCTTGTCAAAAATTGCCCTGGATTATATGATGCAGGAGGAGCTTGACGGCCAATGCGCCCGTTTTGATGTGGTCAGTGTCCTTTTGGACAGCCATGGCATGATTGAGCACATTGAAATATTTGAAAACGCCTTTGACTTTATAAGCTAGCATGCACACTGCCCCACATCCCAGAAAACCTCTGCTGATCAGTATGGGCTGCCCAGTTGGAATCGGCCCGGAGATTATCCTGCGCCTCTTTGCCGGGGAGACCGACTGGCGTTCTGATTCGGTCTGGCCTGTGGCAGTGGTGGGAAACAAGGGTGTTCTTGAGCGCGCCAGCGACATGCTTGGCGTATCTGTACCAATCTCTTCTTGGCAGCCCGGAGAGAGCGTGCCCCCAGAGGCCCTGGCCGTACTCGAAGTGGAGAGTCCAACTCTTGCCGGCTTGCAGTGGGGCCACCCAGATGTAGCCAGCGGTCTTGCCATGGCCCGTTATATTGAAGAGGCGGTTGCCCTGATCCTACGAGGCCAGGCATCAGCACTTATCACCTGCCCGATCAGTAAATTCAGCCTGCAACAGGCGGGCTACAGCTTTCCAGGCCACACGGAAATGCTCGCCAGCGGCCAGCAGCCGCCGATGGGGCGGAAGCTGGAATTCAGCCTTGTCGAGGTGGAACATGGCAAGGCCGTGTTCGAGGCGCGGCCGGATCGCAGCGGAATAGCCGAGTTGCTGCAGCAGCCGGGCAAAG
>CAZEIT010000151.1:0-6041 GCA_964512515.1 uncultured Desulfobulbus sp. | reverse complement strand
GCCTGGATCAATCACCGCCGCTTCCCCGGTCTGCTCGCAGGAAACAATGTAGCAGCAGACGCCCATCATACCGACAACGAGTTGTTGCACATGCATACCGTGTCTTCCTCTTAGCTTAGGTTTTCCGTACCGCCCAGGAATAAAGATCCGAGCATCCGGCTGCCAACATACTGCCCCGCCACTGTATCAGCCAAGCCCGCAACCACCGGAGGAACTGCAGGCGCAGCCACTTGCAAAGGGATTGGCCAGGGCCGGACCCGGCGGCAGACGCTGCTCCACTGCGTCGACCACAGCAGCAAAGGCCTTGATTGCCGGTGAGTCTTCATCAGAGGAAAGATAGGGCGTGCCCGCATCACCGCCGCTGACCACATGCGGATCCATGGGAATGCTGCCAAGGAAGGGGAGATCAAATTCCTTGGCAGTACGCTCGCCACCGCCCTTGCTGAAGATATCCACACCCTGGTTGCAGTGCGGGCAAATAAAACCAGACATATTCTCCACCAGGCCAACAATGGGCATATGCACGGTCTTACAGAAATTGATGGACTTGCGCACGTCGGCCAAGGCCACCTCCTGCGGTGTGGTCACCACCAGGGCCTGCACACCAGGAATGGTCTGGGCCACGGACAGGGGTTCATCACCAGTGCCTGGAGGCGCATCCACCACCAGGTAATCCAGCTCACCCCAATCCATATCTGAAACAAACTGGCGGATAGCCTGAATTTTCAAGGGACCGCGCCAGATAATGGCCTCGTCCCGGTTTTTCATCATATATTCAAGCGAGACTACCTTGAGGGTATCGTTATAGGTCAGAGGCGGCACCAGGCCGTTCGGGTCTTCCGGGGCAACGAGCATGCCCGTTAAGTTGAGCATGCGGCAAACATCCGGGCCATGCAAGTCCACATCCATCAAGCCCACTTTGTGACCGCGTTTGGCCAGACTCAGAGCCAGATTCACCGCCACGGTGGATTTCCCCACCCCACCCTTGCCGCTCATTACCAGGATTTTGTTCTTGATTCTGCCAAGCGACTTATTGATGGCCAAGTCCTGCTGCGCCAGACGCGCATCACCACTGCCACAGGTTCCGCCCTGCTGCGAGCTGCCGCAGGAACTTCCGCAAGAACTGCTCATATTATCCTCCGTTCAAAGGACGGGGCACCGGAATGCACAGGAGCCACCGCCAGGCTAAAAGCAAAAAGTGCGTTAAAACGCACAGAAAAAACTACAATACAGCACGAATACGCGGCATACACTAATGCCATTGTCCTGAAAAGCAACTAAAAACGGCAGCCGCTCTTTTGCTATCCTGGCATGACACTGAGCTTTTCCAGGTCTTTTCCGGTGAACTATAAATTGCCAGAAACAGGATCATGCTTAATAAGTATAGGGTCAACGGTGCGGCAACCGCATGATGCAGTCAAATACCATGCCTGCCCCGTGCCTGACTCACTTGAGAGGTTGCTATAAGACGCCTGGCCCTGTCTGCCAGGATTGCATAACGAGAGAATACCCCATGGATCAGTTCAGCAAAAAATTGTTGAAGGAACTAGAGCAGATGCAGCAGCAAAGCGGCCGCATTCTGCGCAGTATGTCTATTGCCCGCATGATTCCTGCGGAAGGGCGCGGCTGGCAGCCTGCGGTGGACATCTATGAAACCGAAAACGAATACCTCCTGTACGCGGAGCTTGCCGGCGCCAACAGCGACAGCCTGCAAGTGGTGGTGGAAGGCCAGAGCATCCGCCTTAGTGGCTTGCGCCAGCTATCTGGCCACCCAAGCATAGCCTGCATCCATCAGCTTGAAATGGAGCTTGGCCCTTTTCAGCGCACCTTCACTCTGCCCGGGGCAATTGAAATCGACGAGGTGCATTCAACCTACAGCAATGGCGTTCTTCAGGTGGTTCTGCCGAAAAGAGGCAAGAAACCCAAAAGAACGATCAGCATACAGTCCGGAGAATAATGGCATGGCCAGCGAACAGCAAAATGAGCAAAAAAAAGTTGACCCCATTGAGCTGGGTGTCCCGGAAATCCTTCCTATTCTGCCTCTGCAGGGTTTTGTCTTTTACCCTGGCATGGGGTTTCCCCTGCAGGTTTCAAGCGAAGCATCCAAGGGGCTGATTGACGATGTCCTGCTCGACAACCGCCTTATCGGCCTTGTGCCCAGCAAAAAGGAAAAGGTCAAGGACGACGACAGCCTGCGCGGCGAAGACCTCTACCAGATAGGCGTAGTCGGCTATCTGCATAAAATCAACAAGGCACAGGAAGGCTATTACCAGATTCTGGTGAGTGGTACCCACAAGTTCGCCATTGATAGATTTGTGCAGGACAGCCCCTACCTGAAGGCAGAGGTGCACGAATTGCCCATGGAACAGGTGGAAGACAAGACTATTGAGGCACTCCTGTTCAATATCCGCAGCCAGTTCCAGAAACTGGTCAATGCCACGGAGCTGCCCCAGGAACTGGTGGCCACGGTCAACAGTCTGACCAATCCCTTTTATGTGGCCTACCTGGTTGGCTCCCAGCTCAACCTGAAAATCGAGGCTGAACAGGAAATCCTGGAAATCATGGCCCTGCCCGATCTTCTGCACCGGGTGGCGAGCGAGCTGCACAAGCGCATGGAAACCGTCGAGATGAGCCAGCAGCTCCAGGCCTCGATGAAAAAAGATATGGATGAGCGCCAGCGAGAATTCTTCCTCAGGCAGCAGCTCCAGGCCATACGCAAGGAACTGGGCGAAGATGAGGACGAAAAAGCCGAGGTACGCGAACTGCGCGAAAAGATAGAAGCCAAGCTCTTACCCGAGCACGCCCGCACAGTGGCTGACAAGGAGGTCAACCGGCTGGATCGCATTCCGCCCTCTTCACCGGAATACACCATTGCACGCACCTATCTTGACTGGATATTGGAGCTGCCCTGGCAGGAATCCACCACCGACACCCTGGATCTAGAGCAGGCGGAGCAGGACCTGAATGAAGACCACTATGGCCTGGATAAAATCAAGAAACGCATTCTCGAGTTTTTGGCAGTACGCAAGCTCAAGGAAGACGTGCATGGCCCTATTCTCTGCTTTGTCGGCCCTCCGGGCGTGGGCAAGACCTCACTGGGTCAGTCCATTGCCCACACCATGAACCGCAAGTTTGTACGCATTGCCCTGGGCGGTGTGCGCGACGAGGCCGAAATACGCGGTCACCGCCGCACCTATATCGGCGCATTGCCAGGCCGCATTATCTCAAGCTTGAAAAAGGCAGGGGCCAACAACCCGGTCTTTCTGCTTGATGAGGTGGACAAGCTGGGCAATGACTTTCGTGGTGATCCTTCCTCGGCCCTGTTAGAGGTGCTGGACCCTGAACAAAACTCCACCTTTACCGATCATTATCTGGATATCGAGTTTGATCTGTCCAAGGTGATGTTCATTGCCACGGCCAACGTGCTCGACACCATTCCCGGCCCGCTGCGCGATCGTATGGAGATAGTGGAGCTATCCGGCTACACCCTTGAGGAAAAGACAGCCATTGCCATGCGCCACCTGCTGCCCAAACAGATGGAGGCGCATGCACTGAGCAGTGATGAGCTGGTGCTTCCGGAAGAAACGGTGCGCGCCCTTATCAGCTTCTACACCCGTGAAGCCGGAGTGCGTAACCTGGAGCGGGAAATTGCCGCCCTGTGCAGGGGTGTGGCCGCCAAAATTGCCCGTGGCCACAATGGAGTGATCACCATCAATCCGGAAAATCTGTACGACTACCTCGGCCCCCAGCGTTTCTTCCCAGAAATGAAGACCCGCAGCTGGGGCCCTGGCTTGGCCACGGGGCTGGCCTGGACACCGGTGGGCGGCCAGATCCTCTTTATTGAAACCTCGCGCATGCAGGGCAAGGGCGGACTCATGCTCACCGGCAAACTGGGTGATGTCATGAAGGAATCTGCCACAGCCGCCCTCACCTACATCAAATCGCACGCGCAGGAATTGCAGCTTGATCCGGCGATTTTTGCCGAAAACGACCTGCACGTGCACGTGCCGGAAGGCGCAATTCCCAAGGATGGCCCTTCGGCAGGCGTGGCCATGGTCTCTTCCCTGTACTCCATCCTCGCGGGGAAAAGCGTACGCCAGGATGTGGCCATGACCGGCGAAATCACCTTGAGGGGTGATATCCTGCCGGTTGGGGGCATTGGGGAAAAGGTGCTGGCTGCCCTGCGCGCCGGCATTCGCGAATTAGTGCTGCCACCCTTGAATGAGAAAGATGTGTTGGAAATTCCGGAAGATATTCGCAAGGATGTGCTCTTTCATTACCCGCACACCATTCGGGAGGCTCTGGATATACTAATGAGCACGGATGGCTCCTCTACTGCAGAGGCGCAATAATGCTGGCCTGGTTCAAGAAGAAATTCGGTAAACAGGAGCCCAGCCAACCTGCTGAACCGGAACAGGAGGAAGAAAACCTGCTTGCTGACGAAATACCAGCGTCGCAAGCAGGCGCAGATATCGCTTCTGCAGAAGACATCGCCAGCACAAGTGTGGTTCAGATTGATGCTGATGATGGCCCAACAGCGCCCATTTCCGACAGCGTTGAGGAAAAGGCAGAGCCGATAGCTGAACAGGCAGACAGCCCTCTTCAGGGTGAGCAGGCGACAGAAATGCCAGCTCAACTTGAAGAGTCACTGCCTGATTCTGCCCTTGAACCAGAGGCGAGCCCTCAGGACCAGACTGAACAGGGAGATGGGGTTCTGCGCACAGAGCAAGCTGTCCCAGAGACGACTCCTCTTTCCCTGGAACCTGGGCGTCTGGACACAGATCATTTTGCGGATGCAGAGGGAGAGACCGCGGGGACTGCAACAGTTATTGAGGAAATAGCCGAAGAGCAAGCTGCAATTTTCCCTGAGACAAGCGAAGAACCAGTTAAAACAATCTCTTCTGCGCCTGCAGAGACAGAATCGGTGCCGGAATCTGAACTGTTCATTAAAAAAGATAATGAACAGGAGGACGAGTCCGCTGCAGATGCGCCTGTAGAAGAAACAGCCTCAGATGTTGTTGAGGCTAAGGGTGAAAGAACCGATTCTGAGGAAGGAAAACGCCCCGTTTCCAGCTATACCCAGGAAAAACCTGCAGCCAAGTCCATGTTCAGGCGTTTGCAGGATCGGCTGGGTAAAAGCCGCAGTTCCTTTGTCTACCAGTTGGATCGCCTCTTCATGGGCGAAAAGGAAATCAATCAGGATCTCTTTGACCAATTGGAAGAACTGCTCATCACTGCTGATCTGGGCGTGTCCACCACCATGGACCTGCTCGACAAGGCGCGCAGACGGATTAAACGCGATTTGCTCAGCGATCCCCAAGCCTTGAAAAATATCCTCAAGGAGGAGATGCTCGCCTATATTACCGCCTCAGACCAGCCAGCAGAACTGGTCATGCCGGAGGAAGGCCCCTTTGTCATCATGGTGGTGGGCGTCAATGGCGTGGGCAAGACCACCACTATCGGCAAAATAGCAGCAAAATTTGTCCGTTCCGGCCAGTCAGTGCTGTTGATTGCCGGAGACACGTTCCGGGCTGCAGCCATTGACCAGCTCAAAATTTGGGGTGAGCGGGTTGGGGTGGAGGTAATGGCGCAGAAAAGCGGATCAGACCCTGCCTCAGTAGTTTTCGACGGCATTGATTATGGCGTGGCGCAGGGCAAGGATGTTATCCTGATTGACACGGCTGGCCGTTTGCACACCAGCGTCAACCTTATGGAAGAGTTGAAAAAAATTCAGCGGGTGATCGGCAAACGTCTGCCTGGCGCGCCCCATGAGGTACTCCAGGTGCTGGACGCCACCACCGGCCAGAACGGCATTGCCCAGGCCAAGCTCTTTCATGAAGCGGTTGGCGTGAGCGGCCTGGCGCTGACAAAACTTGACGGCACCGCCAAGGGTGGTATTGTGGCCAACATTTGCCGAGAGTTGAAAATACCAGTGCGTTTCATCGGCATTGGCGAGCAACTCGACGATCTGCGCGATTTTGATGCAAAAGAATTTGTCGACGCCCTTTTCGCAGAAAGCGTCAAATAGTACTGGTTTCGCT
>CAZEIT010000150.1:0-6044 GCA_964512515.1 uncultured Desulfobulbus sp. | reverse complement strand
GAGGCTGTCGGCTCCTTTCTTAAGGGTCTGCGCCGAGACGGGGTACTTAAGGATACCCTGGTCATTATCACTTCAGATGAATCGCACGGCTCTGAACTGGCAACATGGGTCAGCAGTTGGGGCCTGGGCATGGTGCTCGCTCCAGATGGCGCAGCTTTGCCCCGCCTCAAACAGGGCAGCTATGGTCTGGTGGATACCACAGTATCGGTGCTGGACTATTTTGATCTGCCCGTGCCCTTGTCGGTGCTTGGCCGCAGTTTTTTTCGCGACTATGACAGCCCAAGGGAAATGCTTTCTTACACGGCCGCGGCCCTGAGGCGGCATACCAGCGCAAATATACGCTACGAGTGCACCGATGATGGTCGCTGTCTAGGCGGCGAGGCGACGAGCATTCTTGGCGAACCGGCCACGCCCCTGCAAAAGGTACCTCGCAAGCAGGCCAGGGAAATGAATGCCATTGCCCGCACCCTGGACAAAAACCTGCAAAGCGCCGACAAAGAGCGGGTTCTGAGTTTTGCCGCAGGAGAACAGCGCAGGCTCAATGATTTGCCTGGAAACGACTGGAGTGACAATCTGATTGGCGCGCAATATCTTGATTTTCCGGCAAACTCCGCAGTCGATGTACATATGCGTCTGAAAGTGCTGCAAGCGCCTGCAGATGGAGTGCAGCTCAGGCTATTGGTCAAAGAATGGGAGCATGATCAAAGCAATGTTGCCATCCCTGCATTACCCATCTTGAAAAAGGGGGAGGAACTGGAGCGCTCCTTTTCCTTCAGCAATGTGCAGGCCCGCCAGAATTTTTCTTTTTTCCTTGTAGGGACTAGCACAAATGCGCTGGTGCAGATTGATCAGTTTGAAGTTGTCATTCGTGCTGATACACGATAAAAACCATCTGTTTACCTGGTAAAACATCTGTATTTTTGCTGCAACTCATGCCCGTACTTTTACTTAAAGGAGAGAAGTGATGATTTTACGCGTAGTTCTTGTACTGCTGCTGGTACTGGCCTATCCGGCTGCCAATGCCTCTGCTGAGCACCGACTCGGTGGCGGCGTCAACTACTGGGTAATGCTGGATGATCTGGATGATGATTTTGATGATAATGGTCTGTCGTACCTGGTCAGCTACCAGTATTGGGCAGGGCTGATTGGCATGGAACTGGATGTGGAACTTTTGCCTGATCGTCTCGATGAGACCGCCATCGCACCTCAGGCCTATCTGCTCGTAGGCAAGGGGATCTATGCCGGTGCTGGCATTGGTATCATCAATAGCGACGGTGACTTTGCCGACAAACCTTTCTTTGCTCTGAAGGCAGGCGTTAACCTTGAACTGCTGCCCAGCACCTATGTGGATATTTCCGCCAACTATCGTTTCAGTGATAAAGAAGATCTGGATGACAAAAACAAGAACATCGATACAGACACCGTCTTTTTAGGCGCAGCCTTCCGTTTTGGCCTGTAATTCCAGCTTGATACAGTATTGTTTGATTTGATTGTTCCCGCGCTCCGGCGTGGGAACGATGTGCTATGTTCAATAAAAAAAGCCCTGTACTGATTTCGGTACAGGGCTTTTGCGTGAACAGGGCTTTGAAAATCTCCTCAGGCACTCTGGGTAAGCAAGCTGAGGCGGGCGCTGGAAGAGTCCATGCGCGCCTCCATGCCCAGGGGAAGTGGTGTATTCCTGCCTGCATGTCCGGCCGGGAAATTGGCCCAGATAGGAAAACCTGGCGGCATCAGCTCCAACACCCGCTGCCATACCTGTTCCTGCAGGCGCAGATCTGCGGTGCTATTGCCTGCGCCAGAATCAAAATCACCCAAGATGAGCCCGGCCAGACGGTCAAAGCGCCCGGCCTGGTGCAGTTGGGTGAGCATCCGATCCAGCCGGTACAGGTATTCGCCGGTATCCTCAAGCAGAAGAATACAACCATTCCAAGTGTTATCCCATGGCGTGCCTATACTGTGCACCAGAGTGGCGAGGTTGCCGCCCACCAGGCGGCCCTGGCCGCTACCACCCCTTAAAATTTCCAAACCAGACAGGCGCAGGTTTTCTTCAAAAGAGCCGGTCAAGAAACAAAAAAGCTGGTGCAGGTCTTCCTTGCGGCAGCGCGCCAGGGTACTCACCATGGGACCATGCAGGCATACGTGGCCGGCCTGCCAATGGAGATGATTCAAAAGCAGGGTGAGATCGCTGAAACCGATCAACCACTTGCAGTGGCGTTGCAAGAGTGGCATATCCAGTAGGGGTGCAAGACGCAGGCAGCCATAACCACCACGCACCGCCATCACCGCTTTCACCTCATCATCTGCCCAGAGCCGGTGCAGAGCTTCTGCTCGGGCACTGTCGCTGTCAGCCAGATAATCATCTTCGCTGACTGTAATTTTTCCTTGTTCCCGCACCTGAAAACCAGCTTCAGTCAAAAGGGCCAGGCCCTGTTTGAGCAGGGTCATGTTTTTGGGCGGTCCGGCCGGGCAGAAAATACCGATAGTATCTCCCCGTCGCAAAGGTGGCGGCAGGCGCAGGTGCTCAGCCATGATTCTTGTTGCGCTCAAAAAGAAGGGCCAGGCCCTTGAGGGTCAGATCTTCGTCTATGTGTTCAATGCTGTGGGCATAGGGCTTGATGAGGGCGGCCATGCCGCCTGTAGCGATGGTGGTTACCGGCCCGCCATCTGGTACGAGCTGTTTGCCCAGTACCTGCACCATGCGGTCGATCAGGCCGCCAAAACCGTAAAGGATACCGGAATGGATGGCCTTGACCGTGGTGGTGCCAATGGGATGCGCCGGGGTAGCGTTGATGTCCAGCCGGGGCAGTTTGGCTGTGCGGATAGCCAAGGCATCAAGCGAAATGCCGATACCAGCATGGATGGTGCCGCCCACATAGGCAGGAGTTGCATTGACGCAGTCAAAAGTAATGGCCGTGCCAAAGTCTATGACAATGAGTGGAGCGCGAATCTGATCCCAGGCGGCAACTGCGTTGACAAGCCGATCTGCGCCAACTTCCTCTGGATGTTCAACCTCAATGCCCATGTCAAGCTTTATACCTGCATGCACGTTCAGGGGTGGATGCTTGAGATTGGTGAGATAGGTATTGGCAAAGCGCAGCCAACTCGTTTCCTGGGTCGGCACCACCGAGGCAACAACGAACCCCCCGATGGCCATAGGATCAAGTCTGTGCATCTGGAACAGACCGTGGTAGCGGAGGGCGAGTTCATCAGCGGTCTTGTCCTGATGCGATTGCAGGCGCCAACTGCCAAGCAGTTGGCCATTGTCATACAGGCCACTCACTGTGTGGGAATTGCCAACATCTACCACAAAGAGCATAGCCACCTCCTGGTTGGTGCGGGAATATTGACTTGTCCTCGCTTGAAGCGGCGGTTAGGGTAGTCTATTTCAAGGCAAGTTACCAGAACCTCTTTGAGGGTTTGGGAAGGGAATTGAAATTTTTCAGCTGCTGGAGGCTGCTATGTCAGAGTCTATGTTAGAGTATATCCAGGTGGAAACCACCACCGCCACACAAGATGAGGCTGAACGAATTGCCCGGGCACTACTGGAAGCCAGGCTTGCCGCCTGCGTTCAGATCGTGCCCTGCCAATCACTCTACCACTGGCAGGGTGCCATTGAAGAGAGTAGGGAGTTGCGCTGCACCATCAAAACCAGGAAGGATCTGTTTCCGGAGATTGTCTCACTCATTTACTCCCTGCATTCCTACAGCACACCAGAAATCATTGCTGCGGCCATTGTTGATGGCGCTCCCGCCTATTTGGACTGGATGCAGCAGGAGCTGAAAGCGCAGAAGAGCGCATGAGGAACCGCCATGAGCACTGAGCAACAAGGTACAAGGCGCCGTCGCCGCAAAAAAGACTATCGCTGCCATTGCTGCCAGGCAGAAAAACCCTTCTGCTGGAGCTGTGTTTGCGGCTTTGAGATCTGCCCTGAATGTTTTGAGGAAAACAAATGGGGTATCAGTAACGGCCCCACCTGGATTTGTCCGGACTGTGAACGCGTGCACATGATGGAATGACGAGTTGCACCACACTATGACGGATGCGACAATGAAGTAGAGTAGTTGCTTGGCTGGGTAATCCTCCTAAACTCTTGTACCACCGGCATAGCCGGTGGCTTGAATTGTGAACCGCTCAAGGCGATTGAACACCTGGAACCATCTAAAGGTGGCAGCTTATTCAAATAAATTGATCTAGTACGCCGTAACAGCTCAAAAAGCGGTTGTCGTGTTCAGAGTGTCGATCGCCGTGCCCGAGAGAGACGAGAACTGCCACGTCATTGCCGATGTCTCATTCAGCCAGTGCTGGTCGCCTACGTTGATGACAAGCTAGGCAGCGACTGATCCCTTGAACAGATTGCAGGGCGAATTCTCCTGAACTATCCGTAGGATAAAACCATGTGCATCAGTACGGCAACCATCTACCGCTGTATATATGCCACCGCGCCCATCGACGCCGCAGGCGACAAACCAGGTACGGCCAAGACAGGCGTGTTTTCCCTGGGCGCATTGATATAGCCGGGCGCCCGCAGATTGTTGCCGACATATCCCAGGTTGGCGATTGAGAGGCTGACCTCATCTGTGCCTCCAAAGGCAAGGCAGCGCTTATTCCTCGCTCATGTGCTATCCCACCATCCCTGAGCATACTTTGATGCTTGATAACGGTTCAGGGATGGCTGGGTTCAAAGAACTGGAGTCGGCAACCGGCATGCGCACGTATTTTTGCACGCCCATTCGCCGTGACAGCGTAGCGTGGGCGAAAACGACTATGGCCTGCTGTGGCAGTATTTTTCCAAGAAGAATCAGCTTCCATAAGCTCACGGAAGAGATGCTCTTGAAAGCGGTAGAATGGCCGAATAACCGGCCCCGCAAATGTTTAGACTACCAGACTCCTGCTGAAGTTTTTAACCACGCCCTGCGTGGTGCTCTTGCAATTTGAATTTACCCCCTACAGCGTCTTCATCCTTACCAACAGTAGAAACGCAATAACCTTGTACCCAAAAATTCTGACCAACAAAATTCTTCTTTCTACCTTTAAAGTTACAGATCATTTGAATTGCGCTTTTTCCTTTGATAAAATCCACTACCTGGACAACCGAGTATTTGGATGGAATCGAAAGTAAGATATGGACATGGTCTGGTCTCAAATGGTATTCGATCACGGTGTATTTCTTCTGTAACCACCAAACTTTTGAAGTCCGCCGGCTGAGCCGGTGGTTGACCTATTTATTATTGTGGATCTGATTGCTATTAAAAATATCTGCAGGGCCTGGGGCTGGTGGCCATGAAGGATCTGGCCTTATACTTCAACCAGAATGCAGACACGGTTTGCGCTTCCTGCTCGCCAGTTGGGTGAGCAAGGGCTGCAAGTGTGATTCCAGCACGCAGGAGTTGCACGAGTGGTTGGCTAGTTACTGATTGTTGCCGGCAGTGCTGATATTGCCGACAGTGAGACGGCGTTAAAAATCTGAAGGAGTGACGAGATGAAGAAGAAAAGTATGAGTCGTGCTGTTGTGGGGCTGTTGTTCGGGTCTTTGTGCTTGACTGCGGTAGATAGCTTTGCCGGTACTCCGACTGCAGGAGAATTGGCGGATCTGAAGGCGCAGATCAAGGACTTACAGCAGCGCAACGAGGCCTTGAGCCGCCGCCTTGAAAATATGGAAGAAGGGCTCGCTGGGCAGAGCGCCCGTATTCAGGAGCAGGAACAAAAGATCGGTGAAAAAACTGATGGTGATGTACTTGGCCGCATCGGCAAATATGTGAGCGTGAACGGGCTTTTAGAGGGAGACCTAGTTTTTTCCGGCGACTATGCGGGTAACGACAGCAGTGAAATCACCCTGAGCACGGTGGAGCTTGGCTTTGATGTGGCCTTGGCCGAATGGGCCAATGCCTTGGCCCTGCTCAAGTACGATGGGGACGAGGACGATTTCTTCCTGGATGAAGGCTATCTGACCTTAGGGCAAACCGATGCCTTCCCTGCCTTTCTTACCATTGGCAAGATGGTGACCCCTTTTGGCGACTACAGCACCAATATGCTGCAGGATCCCT
>CAZEIT010000149.1:0-6067 GCA_964512515.1 uncultured Desulfobulbus sp. | reverse complement strand
TGTTACTTTTGTGTTCTATCCGTCAATGTATACAGCCAAACCAGGGCCTGGTTCGGCCTCACCTAGATTGCTGCCAACGACATAACATTTTATTTGAATTATCTCCATAGGCCATTTCAAGGCTAGCGACCTGGTTTATTTCACCACTGTCATACAAACGCTTAAGCACTTGCAATAAATCATTAAATTTATTTTGTAAACGGTCACTGCCAAAATGAATCGGAAAGGGATGATCAGCCAGATAGAGGATTATATCTTTTTCCTGGGTGACCCGTACCTCGGAAACGGATTGCAGGGGAAGAAGCGCATTCCCCCTGGCGGCAAAATGCAACAACTGCAAGGCTCCTTCGGCACGGCCACCCTGTATCAGGCGGTTATCGGCAACATCGTCTGTCCCAGCGCCACTGATAACAGGAAAATCAAGTGAAGCTCCCTCCTGCACATCAGCGATGATATGACCATCATAATCAAGGTAGCGCAATCTGTACTCACCAGCGGTCTGCTCCAGATTGATCATAGCAAAAGGTGCATATTCGCGAACCTGTACCAGCACACCGGAGGGCCATTGTTTTCTTATCCGTGCTTCCGCCACCCAAGGGTGGGTGGCGATCTTTTTTTCCGCCTCACTGGTATTGAAGGTGATGAGGTTGATGCCCTGGCGTAAACCTGCCAGTTCCAATACCTGACGTTCGGTAATAAACCGGGCTCCAGCCAAGCGGAGGTCGGTAACACGGAAAATATTCAGCGTATTGACAAGGTGGACAGTTCCCCAAGCAGCCAGAGAAAGAGCCACTGCTATGAACACCATCAGCACTTTGGCGGGCGACAGATTCTTTTTTTTCGGTTTGGGTGGAGCAGGTACTCCTGCCAAACCGATGGGCGGCTGTACCAGACTCCCCCTCCTGCGTCCGCGCATCTGGGGCAGCCAGGTCAATATTTTTGACCAAAAACGCTCCTTCTTGCGGTGGCTCCCACCAGGAGATGTGTATTTTTTCTTCCTGTAGACCACGACGGATCACTCCTCTGTGCACTCAAAAAACCGTACTTCAGGCTCCAGCATAATACCATAGCGCTCATGGACGCGCTTTTGGATGAATCGCATAAGGGCGAGAATATCTTCAGGGCTCGCTCCGCCACGGTTAACAATAAAGTTACCGTGTTTGGCCGAGACCATGGCCTGTCCCTGGCTGTAGCCCTTGAGACCCGCCTCTTCAATCAGACGGCCGGCATAGTCTCCAGGCGGATTTTTAAAGAAAGAGCCAGCGCTCGCCACGCCAGCGGGATGTTTCGCCTTCCGCTGGGCAAGCACATTGCGCATGCCCTCTTTGATGCGCTCAGCAGGTGCTGGCTGCAGGCTCAGGGTCGCACCGGTAATAAGACATTGCTCCCGACAGCACTCTGGGGGGAGTGTAGTTTTACGGTACTGAAAATGCAGTGCGGTTACTGGCACTTGCATTGCATCGCCCTGCCAATCTAAAAACTGCACAGCAGTCAGGCGATCACCCATATTGCCGCCATAGGCGCCCGCATTCATGGCTATAGCCCCGCCCACAGTGCCTGGAATACCAGCCATGAATTCAAGGCCACTCAAGCCCTGTCGCAGACACCAGGCCAAAAGCAAGGCCATGCTCACCCCAGCCTGCACCTCTACCGACTGATCCCCGCATCCGCCATCTGCCACAGAAACTGCGCTGAGAGTAATGTCGCCCAAGCCGCCCCGCAGGCGGATGAACACGCCCTGATGAAGTCCGCTGGTGAAGAGGATATTGGAACCACCACCAAGAATTTGCCAAGAGATTTGCTCCTGCGCAAGCCAGCGCAGCAATCCCGGCAAAAGGCCGCAGTCCTCCACCTCAACCAGGGCCTCGACAACGCCACCGGCACGTAGCGAAGAGAAGCGGGCCATATCAACCTGCCACTGCACAAAGGGACACAGCCGAGCAAGCTCCTTTTCCTGGGCGCTGTTCATGGTGCACGCCTCCCTGCTGAGCCTTGCCCCCTTCTCATGGTGCCTGGTCTGATCATGGTATTATTGCTCCCTGCCCGACAGAAGGAAAAGCAGGTCTTCGCCCAAGCGGCCAATACTGCCCGCACCCAGAGTCAGAACCAGATCGCCTGGTTCCAGCAGTGTCAAGAGTGAACCAGGTTGCTCAATTAAGTCAGGCAGATGATAGGTTTGGCGCTGGCCATGCTGCTTGATGGCCTCGTGCAGGATAGCGCTGGAAACATCTTCCCTGGGGGTCTCACCAGCCGCGTAGATATCTGCGAGCACCAACACATCCGAGCGCCTGAACGCGGTGAGGAAGGCGTCAAAAAGCCCTGCGGTGCGACTATAGCGATGCGGCTGAAATACCGTTAACACCCGACGTTCCGGCCAACCCTCGCGAATCGCCTCCAGGGTGGCTCGTATTTCCGTGGGATGATGGCCGTAGTCATCAACCACCAGGATGCCGCCAGCCTCTCCCTTGACCTGGAGTCGCCGCTGCACTCCCTGGAAATTTTCCAGGGCGCGGGCAATCACTGCAAAATCAATATCCACCTCAAGGGCCACGCCCACTGCGGCCAGGCTGTTGTAGACCAGATGTCTGCCTGGCCGGTTTAAGCTGATCTGCCCCAATTCCTTTTCCCGAAAGCGCACGGTAAAGACGTTGCGACCATCCTCACGTCGCAGCTTGACTGCCTGCAGATCAGCCTGCTCGGTAAGGCCATAAGTCAAGACCCGTTTGCGGATATGCGGCAGGAGTTGGGCAACATGATCATCATCCAGGCAGAGCACGGCCACACCATAGAAGGGCAGCCGGTTGACAAATTCGAGAAAAACCGACTTCACATGTTCAATGTCACGGTAGTAATCCAGATGCTCCAGATCAATATTGGTCACCACCTCGATAACCGGGGAGAGTTTCAGAAAGGAACCATCGCTCTCATCGGCCTCGGCGACCAGAAATTCCCCGCTGCCCAAGCGGGCATTGCTGCCCAGGCTATGCACCTTGCCGCCTACCACCACGGCCGGATCCAGGCCTGCCTCGGCTAGCACCGCCGCCACCATGGAAGTGGTTGAAGTCTTGCCATGGCTGCCAGCCACAGCAATACCGTATTTTTTCAGTCGCATCAGCTCAGCAAGCATCTCTGCCCGCTGAATGATGGGAATCTTCGCGTCCAGAGCGGCCTTCACCTCGGGGTTTGTTTCCTGCACCGCGCTGGACACCACCACCACATCTGCGCCCTCGATCCAGCGGGCATCATGACCGATATGCACCACGCCGCCGAGTTCCTCCAAGCGCCTGGTAAGATCGCTCTCCCGCAAATCAGAACCACTGACCTTGTAGTGCAGGTTCAAAAGCAGCTCGGCTATACCAGACATACCGATACCGCCGATACCGACAAAATGGATATGTTGGTTCAGTTTGTACATTTTCTGGCCTCAATGTTTGGCGCGGGCCTTTGCAGCCACAAGCGTCAGGCATTCATCAACCAGCAGGTCCGCAGCCTCTGGCTGGGCAAGCGCCCGCATGGCCATACCCATGCGCTCCAGTTGCTTATGATCCTGCAGCAGGCTTTGTATCTCTTGTGCCAGCAATTCGGGGCTGAGGTCCTTCTCCTTAAACACCTTTACCCCGCCGCCCTGGGCATAGTAGTCGGCATTGGTGGCCTGATGGTCATCTGCGGCAAAGGGATAGGGGATGACTATGGCGGGGAGCCCCATCACAGCAAGCTCAGCCAAGCTGGTTGCCCCTGCCCGTGACACGACCAGATCGGCTGCGCTGTAGGCTGCGGCCATATCCTCGATAAACGGAAGCACCTCTGCTTCCACGCCCGCCTGCTCGTAGCCAGCGCGCACCATGGCAGCATCGGCGCTGCCGGTCTGATGCCGCAACTGCGCCTGGAAGCCTGCTTGGCGCAAAATAGCCATGGCCTGCACCAAGCGCTCGTTTACGGCGTGCGCGCCCTGGCTGCCACCCAGTACCAAAAGAGAGGGGCCACTCTCTGCCTGCAACTGCCGCCGGGTTTGCCGGGAGGCCGCCACAATCTCCGTCCGTACCGGGTTGCCGGTGCGCACCGTTTTTTTGGATGGGAAGGCTGGCTGACAAGGAATCGAGATGCAAATTCTGTCCACCAGGCGGCCAGCAAGGCGGTTGGCCAGACCGGGCACGGAATTTTGTTCGTGAATGGCCGTGGCTATGCCGAGCATTTTAGCGGCCAGCAAAACCGGCCCGGTGACATAACCGCCCACGCCAAAGACTAGATCCGGCTTGAAACGGGAGAGCAGCCGCCAGGCCTGCCATATTGCCGCAGGCTGCGACAAGAGACTCTGCAATTGCGCTCCCAGCCCCAGGCCCTTGACGCCTGTGCTGTCCAAGGAGGCAAGCTGGAAGCCCCGGTTTTGCAGGGCCTTCTGGTCAACCAGACGCCGGGTACCGATAAAGAGGATTTCGCTGCCTGGCTGGCGCTGTTGTAGTGCCACAGCCAGGGCAATGCCTGGAAAGAGATGACCGCCGGTGCCGCCACCGGTAATTACCGCACGCATGACCACGACTCCGCAGCGTGTATTGCGCCACCTGCTGGTTGCAGGCTCTGCACAGCCTGAGCAAAGATGTTGCCACGTTCGGCATAGCCGCTGAACATATCAAAGCTCGAACATCCAGGGGCAAGCAGTACCGAATCACCGGGTCTAGCCGCGGCACTCGCCAACTGCACCGCCTGGGCCATATTATCAGCATGCTCGCAGCTGACCAGTTTTCCGAGAGTCTCTTCCATCAGGGGCGCTGCCTCGCCGATCAGCACCAGATGCCGCACTTTTCGGGCTACAATCTCTGCCAGGAGGCCATAGTCACCGCCCTTGTCGCGGCCACCGGCAATGAGCACCGCCTGGCTGGGGCAGGCAGAAAGGGCTGCGGCCAGAGCGCCGATATTGGTGGCTTTGGAGTCATCAATATAGGTCACGCCGTTGATCACTGCCACCTCTGCCATGCGGTGTGCCGGAGGTTGAAAACTGGTCAGCCCCTGGGTGATTGCGGCATTACTGCAACCTGTCAGTTTGGCGGCCAGGATCGCAGCTGCTGCATTGAGCCGGTTCACCGAGGATGCAAGCCTGGTGCCGACAAGGGGGAAAAAGAACTCCTCAGCCTGCAGACACAAACGTACGCCCTGTTCCTCAACCCGGCCGGCAGCATGTTCAGCCGCGCCAAAACAGAGACGCTGCACGCCTGCATTCAGCGGGGTCTGGGCCACCTGCGCATCGTCGCAGCCAAGAATGGCCGCATCTGCCTCGTACTGAGCCGCAAAAAGCTTCATCTTGGCACTGGCGTAGGCTTCCACCGACCCATGTCTGTCCAGATGGTCGGGAGTGATGTTAAGCAGTATGCCAATCTCCGGCCGGAAGGCGCCGGCAAGATCAAGCTGAAAACTGGACAACTCCAGCACTACCCAGTCGTAGCGAGCCGGATCAAGACAGTATTGCAATAACGGCGTTCCTATATTGCCGCCAATAAAGGGGTTTTTACCCGCACTTTTCAGGAGGTGACCAATTAGTCCGGTGACCGTGGTTTTTCCATTGGAACCGGTAATGGCAATAACAGGCGCGGCAAAACGACCGGCCGCCAAGGCCAGTTCCCCGGCAAGGGGGATCTCTCGCCTATGCGCCTCCATAATCAGCGGACTCTGCAGAGGCACGCCTGGTGCGGGCACGAGCAGGTCAAGCCCATCAAGAAAGGTGGCGCTATGGCTGCCAAACTCGCTGTATACCCCGTGTTGGGCAAGAAAATCGAGAAATCCCGGCTCTTCCTGCTCTACCTGCTGCTGCGGCCTGAGATCACTCACCTTCAGGCACAGACCCTGCTGCAACAGGAAACGGACGGTAGCACGCCCAGCCACGCCCAGGCCAAGGATACCCGCTGTCTTGCCCGGCCTGAACAGCAGCATATGTTCCTGTTGTGTATCCACTGCTACCTCAGCTTCAGGGTGGCCAGGCCAAAAAGTCCATGGATGATGGAAAAAATCCAGAAACGGATTACAACTTAGGACTCGGGAAAGCCATATTTCACGAAATGGTGGTGAAAAGGTGCCA
>CAZEIT010000148.1:0-6082 GCA_964512515.1 uncultured Desulfobulbus sp. | reverse complement strand
TATGTGTGCAAACGTGCACACAGGTTTCAATCCAGCATCTCCACTGAGGTAATACGGTAATGGTACAACCACATATGCCTTCAAGAAACAGCTCGCCGGATTTTCTTAATGTGCCTGGTGAAATGGCTCAGTTGATACGCAGCATTGACTGGTCAAAAAACCCTCTGGGTTTACCTGCCATCTGGCCGCAGAGTTTGCGCACCTCGGTGAGCATTTGTCTGCACTCGCATTTTCCCATCCTGCTCTGGTGGGGGCCTGAACTGGTCATGCTCTACAATGACGCCTACCGGCCCATGCTTGGTGCCTCGAAACATCCGGCGGCCATGGGTTTGCGAGGACGTGAGGGCTGGAACGATGTCTGGCATATCATTGGCCCCATGCTTGAAGGGGTTCTCAGAGAGGGCAAGGCCACCTGGTCGGAAAATCAGATGCTGCCGCTGGATCGATACGGTTTTGTAGAGGAGTGTTTTTTCACCTTTTCCTACAGTCCCATCAATGATGAAACAGGAGGCATTGGCGGCGTTTTTTGCGCAGTCACCGAAACGACCCAACAGATCATTTTCGCAAGGCGTTTGGTGGTCTTAAACGATCTTGCCGCCCATGCAGGCACTGCCTGCACCCAGGCCCAGGCGCTTGCCCTGGCAGCAGACACCCTGACACTCCATCCTGCCGATCTGCCCTTTGGCCTTATTTACCGCCTTAACAGCGATGACCATAGCGCCACCCTGGAAGCTTCTATCAATATCCAGCCCGGCACAGAACTGAGCCCAGAGCGGATCGATCTCTCTGCAGAAAAGCAGGTCTGGCCCCTAGCCGCCCTTGCGGCCAATACCCAGCAAGCCTACCTGTTGCTGGAAAATCTGGAAGATGCGTACACACAACTGCCAGGCGCTCCCTGGCCTGAGCATCCCAGACAGGTTTTGATATTGCCCATTCAACAGGAGCAGCATACTAATGTGTATGGCTTTTTTGTTGCGGGCATCAGCCCACGGCTCGCCTTTGATGCGTCCTACCACACCTTCCTGCGTCTGGTTGCCGACCAGCTTTCAAGCGCCCTCACCCGGGCCGCGGCCTACGAGCATGAGCACAAGCGCGCTCTGGCCCTGGCTGAAATCGATCGCGCTAAGACTGATTTTTTCGCCAATGTCAGCCACGAATTCCGCACCCCGCTCACCCTGATGCTCGCCCCGCTTGAGGAAGCCTTTTCCTCTCCGCAGCCATCCCTTGATGGCAAGGATCTCCACATCCTCCACCGCAATGCGCTCAGGCTCTTAAAACTCGTCAATACCCTGCTCGATTTTTCCCGCATTGAGGCCGGCCACAGCAGGGCAAGCTACAGACCGACTGATCTGGCCACTTTGACCGCCGATCTTGCCAGTATGTTTCGGTCTGCCATTGAGAAAGCGGGACTGTCATTGCATATCCTTTGCCCACCTCTGGCGGAACCTGTGTACATCGACCTGGATATGTGGGAGAAAATCGTGCTCAATCTCCTTTCCAATGCCTTTAAATTCACCTTGGCAGGAGAAATAACAGTTTCCCTGCAACAGGTGGAAAGAGAGGTAGAACTCGCCGTACGCGATACCGGCACCGGCATTGCCGCAGAGGAACTGCCCCATCTTTTTACCCGCTTTCATCGCATCAAACAGGCGCACGCCCGCACCCATGAAGGTTCGGGCATTGGCAATGCCCTGGTAAAAGAGTTGGTTGAACGCCACGGCGGTCACATAGAGGTGGAGAGCCGGTTAGGACAAGGCTCCACCTTCCGGGTGCGCATCCCCTTGGGGAAAGAGCACCTACCTTTAGAGCAGATTGAGCAGGATAGCGATCTGCCAGACACGGGCATTGGGGCCAATGCCTACATTGAGGAGGCTTTACGCTGGCTGCCGGATAAGGAGGATGAACAAGGGAGCAGCAGACAGGCCATTATTCCAGGCGATATCGCCCTGCTCTGCCCGGAAAAAGCTGCGGATGCCAGTAAAAAGATACTGGTGGTGGAGGACAATGCCGACATGCGCCAGTATCTGGTCAAGCTCCTGCGTCCGTGCTGGCAGGTGAATGCGGTTGCAGATGGAGCAGCGGCATTGCAAGCCGCTATGGATACTCTTCCGGATCTTGTGCTCACCGATATCATGATGCCGGAAATGGATGGGTTGGAGCTGCTGGAGAGTCTGCGTCAAAATGAAAAGACCAGGGGCATCCCCATCATTATCATTTCTGCCCGTGCTGGTGCGGAAGCCTACATCGAAGGCGTTACGACAGGGGCTGATGACTACATTATCAAACCTTTTTCTCCCCGGGAATTGCTGGCAAAAATCGGCACCAATCTGCAGTTGGCCCAGATTCGCCGGGATGCAGACCGGAAGATCATTGAAAATGAGAAACGGCTGCGCGCCTATGTACAGGCCAGTTCTGAAGTGATCTATCAAATGAACCCGGATTGGCGGGTAATGACCATGCTTTCAGGAGATCACTTCACTCTCGATACCTGTAGCGCTGATACAACATGGCTCGACACCCATATACATCCGGATGATCGGGCGAATGCCCTGGCCATTGTTGCCGAGTCGATTGAAAACAAACAGATGGTCGAACTGGAATACCGCATTGTCCGCAACAACGGAACACCTAGATGGATGTATTCCAGGGCTGTTCCCGTGCTGGACGAAGACAATCAGATTATTGAATGGGTCGGGACCCTGCAGGACATCACAGAACGCAAGAGAACAGAACAGCTACTTCAGGAAAGCGCGACAAAATTTCTTGCCATTCTGGAACAACTTCCTGTTGGCGTTGCAGTACTGGATCGCAGAGGCAAATTTACCCTGCGCAACACCATTATGCATCAGTGCCTGGGCGATAGCATGCCCTCACTGGGCAATGACTCACCCACTACGATCCAGGTCTTTGATGCAGAAGGAAGAGTGCTCTCCCCTGATTTCTGGCCAAGCCCTCAGGCCCTGCGCGGCACTTCAACACACGGTCTGGAGGCCTGTTTCAGCTATGCTGATGGCAGGGTAGAGTGGCAGCTGGTTTCTGCAGTTCCGGTTGTGGCGGATGACGGCAAGGTTGCCAGCGCCATCCTTGTTCTACAAAATATTTCAAAGCAGAAAAAAAAACGAGCAAGAGCTGCGCCATCTCAACGAGCACCTGGATACCCTGGTGCGGGAGCGCACCACTGCCGCCGAAGAAAAGGCGGAACAGCTCCGCTCCCTGACCGTGCAACTGATTGAGGCCGAGGAAAACGAGCGGCGCAAATTTGCTGAACTCCTGCATGATGATCTGCAGCAAATCATTGGCGCTGCCCATGTGCAGATGCAGACTCTGGCGGAAACCACCCCAGATGCCCCATCGCTTACCGATATTACCCTGCTTTTGCAGAAGGCGATTGAAAAAACCCGCTACCTGTCAAATGAAATCAGTCCGCCTGTGCTCTACCACGCTGATATTACAGGAGGATTAGGCTGGCTGGCAACACGGATGCGTGGTCAGTTTCAGCTTAAGGTAACCGTTGAGATGGCAAACGGACTGCAGATCGCCAATCCCTCCATCAAACGGTTTATTTTCAGGGCCGCACAAGAGCTGTTGTTCAACATTGTCAAACACGCCGGCACCAAGTGCGCCCACATGCTGTTCACAGAATCAGCAGAAACTGTAACCCTGGTGGTCAGCGATGAGGGCTCGGGCTTTGATCCGGCCACCTTATGCGGCGCCAAGATTGGCTTTGGCCTGATGACCATTCAGGAGCGGGCCAAGTATATGGGTGGCGCTGTCAATATCCAGAGTATCCCTGGTAAAGGCAGCCGCTTCACCCTTACCCTGCCCAACCCGGCCAAGGGAGGCGATAGTATTCACCTCCGCAGGGCAAGCGACCGCATAGCCGAACCGGTTCCATTTCGTGAAAAAACACAGCCATCCACGCTACGGGTGCTGGTGGTGGATGACCATCACCTGATGCGCAGGGGGCTGATTAATCTCTTGCAGTCTCAAGCTGGCATCACGGTGATTGGTGAGGCTGCCAATGGGCAGGAGGCCCTGGACCAGACCAGGGCTTTGCATCCGGACGTGGTTTTGATGGATATTTCCATGCCGGTTATAGGTGGAATTGAGGCTACCAGGCGTCTGAAAAAAGAGTTCCCTGTGGTGCGGGTAGTTGGCCTGTCCATGCACCAGGATCCTTTCATTTCTGAACATATGCACAGCGCCGGTGCTGAAACTATCCTCACGAAAACCGCCAGCTCGGCTGAGCTCATCCAGGCGATCCGGGGCAGCCAAAAATAGAGATGGAAGGAGGTGAGCTTGCAAGCAAGCAATACCAGTTAAAATCGGTAGGAGAGCTTGAAACGGACTGTTCTGCCATCCTGCTCGGTCTGGAAGGGCAAGGAACTGGCTGGATCAAAATATTGTTCATCAAAGAGGTTGTAGACTCCGAATGAGAGATCAAGCTGATCACTCAGCGGTTGTGCAAAGAGGTTGAGATTGGCGATCCAGTAGTCCCCGTTTTTTTCACCCCGTACATCATAGCGGGAGCTGACATAGTGTGCTTCAAGGGCTGCGGTGTAGCGCTCCGAACCCAGGGGTATCAGCAGCTTGCCCTTGATGAGATGTTTGGGCGAGTTATCCGTAGCGCGGCCTGTGTTTTCGACCTCAACATTGGCATAGGCGTAACTCAGGCGTCCCCGGATTGCCTGATCCTTGCCAGCCTGGATGGCCGCTTCCACCCCGTTGACGTTTGTTTCTCCCATGTTGGCATGATAGTAGGTGGTGATGGTATCTGCCTCCGGAGAAAATTCAATAATGTCACGAATTTCATTCCTGTAGAGGGAAAGACTGGTCTGCAGCCAGGGCGTTAGCCGCTGTTCCCATATCCCTTCGTAAGAGGTTATTTTTTCCGGCTCAAGGAAGGGATTGATATTCCGCTCATCATCCAGCTTCTGGTAAAACATTTCACTCAAAACAGGGGCACGGAAGGCTGTCCCATAGAGCAGCTTGAAGGTGGTCTGCTTCCAGGGTGAATAGATCACACCCAGGCGAGGATTGATGGATTCGCCAAAGGTGTCGTAGTTGTCCAGGCGAAGACCCATGCTAATGAGAATATCATCGCTGACCCGGAATTCATCCTGAATATACAGACCAAAACTGGCAAAACGGGCATCGGTTTTGTAGCGATCTCCATAAAAAAATCCCTGTGCAGCGTAGTAGAGATGCGCATTCACATCATAAACGGAATGGTATTCGCCGCCCATTGTCAGTCGGTGATGCTTGCTAAAGGTGCGGCTCGCCTGCAGCTCACCTCTGAGCCAGCGCGCATCAATATCTGTTTTGTAGTCAAAGGGTTCTCCCTGCTGAGTGAGCATGGGGATATTACCCTTGTACCGATAGCGGTCAAAGGAGGCGCGCGCCAGCAACTCCCAGTCGGCGGGCAAGGTATGGCTGTATTCGGCGGCAGTGTAGGTGCGTTTTTCCCAGTTCGTGTCGGTTGGATCTCCAAAGATAGCGTTAAAGCGGCCAGATGGTATTTGTTTTTCCCGGTCAGCATAACCAGTGGTCAAGCTGAAGCCTTTATAGCTGACCCGACCAAACAGGCTGCCTGCATGATCGGCATCAATGTTCCTGGCATAACCGTCACTGCCGCCCGCCGGGTGGTCAAATTCCGCAAAATACAGATCACCATTGCCGCTGCTGCCATACAGGGTGCCAGAAAAAAGTATCTCTGCACCGCCCTTGCTTTCAATGCCATAGCTGAGGCGGGCGCTGTTGGTGCTCAGGCTGCCGGTGGAAAAGGAGGTCTCCGCACCTTTTATGTCGCTGCCTCTGCGGGTTACCACGTTGATGATGCCAAAAACAGCATTGCTGCCATACAGTGACGAGCCAGGACCGCGTACAATTTCCACCCGCTCGATCAAATCCAGATCAAGGGGAAAATCCTGCTGGTTGGGCAGGCCGCCATACACAGGATCGGTCATACGATGGCCATCCACCTGCAACAGAAAACGCGCGCCGTAATCCGTGGTCCGGTTAATGCCCCTTGTACCCACAAAGCCAGTGGAACCACGGTTTTGCGAGACATAAAAACCAGGCA
>CAZEIT010000147.1:0-6102 GCA_964512515.1 uncultured Desulfobulbus sp. | reverse complement strand
GGCTACCGTTGCGCAGTACAAGGTATTCGTTGTTTCAATCCACGCGCCCGTGAGGGGCGCGACGGCGGCGAGCAACTCCAGCGATATCCGATTGAAGTTTCAATCCACGCGCCCGTGAGGGGCGCGACGAAAACATAATTAACCCGGATCGTTTGATTGCCATGTTTCAATCCACGCGCCCGTGAGGGGCGCGACTAAGGCAAGAATTGAAATCTGCCGTCCGTATCGTGTTTCAATCCACGCGCCCGTGAGGGGCGCGACTGCAGGTTGCTACTGTATCTGCTGAAAATACGGTGTTTCAATCCACGCGCCCGTGAGGGGCGCGACTATTACACGGCAACATGCCGTATTTACACAACTAAAAGCGTACAATTCGCGAAAAGCGAATAAAGGGCTGGATTATCACCTCCTTGGCCACCCTTTTTTCTCTTTTTCCTGATTATACCTGCATCGCGAAGCTCCCGGCAATTGCTGTCTACCGCCGCTTCGCGCGATCTCTAAACCACTACACGATAAGCGGGCCTTCCTGATCGATCCCCGGCTTGGCCCCTACATGTTCAACCCGCTTGCGCCAGTTGGCGCCGAGAAAGTAAAAGCGCAGGCTGTCTGCTTCTTCATCTATTTCGTTGATCAACTGTGCGCGTAAAAGCACCCATTGGGCCGGATCAACCAGGCATTCAAACACGGAAAACTGTACCCGCTGGCCGTAATTGCGGCAGACCTTGGCCACCCGTCGCAGGCGTTTGGCTCCGCCTGGATCGCTTACGCGCACATCGTAGCTGATCAACACCATCATGGCCGTACCCTACCTCCATATCAGCGGTGGATAGCCGTCAAGGTCGCCACGTAGATGCCGGGCCAGCAAGAGCGCCTGTACGTGAGGAAATAGGCCCAGAGCCATATTCTCCTCTAAAAAGGGGTGCCGCATTTCCTCCTGCTTGCGTTTCTGGTATGCGGTAAGCACGGTTTTTCGGGCAGCATCGCTGAGAGTTATGGAACCGCTGCCGCTTTGGGAAAAATCGCGTGGCTGCAACTGGCCAAGGTTAATAAGGGAGAGCGCCATTCGATCAGCAATGGGGCGAAACTCCTCCATGATATCCAAGGCCAAACTAGGACGGCCAGGTCGGTCGCGATGGAGAAAACCCACGGCCGGATCCAGGCCCACCCCTTCCAGGGCGGCGCTCACATCGTGACGAAGCAAAGTATACAGAAAGGAAAGCAGACAGTTCACCGGATCAAGCGGCGGTCTGCGATTGCGTCCATCCATAAAGAATACGTTTTTATCACGCAGGATGAGGTGGTTCAGGGCCTGAAAATAGATGCGCGCCGCATCGCCTTCAATCCCGCGTACCTGCTCAAGGTTTGGCTGTTGCTGCAAACTGCGCAGGGCGGCAAAGAGATGATCCACCGCTGCCTGCACCGCTGTTTCATCCAGTTTACCGTTGTGATCGCGCAGACCGCGCTGCAACACAGTGCGGCAATTGGCAATTTTCCCGAGTACACAGGCCGTGGCCAGGGCCGTAGATGCGGCAGGGCTGTCTGCCCGGCGATACTGTTCACGCCGCAACAGCACATTGCCACTCACCGGCCCTTGCACCCGGGCAAGAAACCGCCCGTTTTCAGTCAGAAAGCTCAAACTTACTCCTTTTTCCCCGCACATCCCCAGCAAAAACGGGCTGCAACCAACATTGCCAAAACAGACAATGGAGGCAAGTGTATGCACGGGTACGCGCAAGACAGTGGTTTGCTCGATGCGTACTGCCACGGTTTCGCCATCTTTGGCCAGGTACGCGCCCTGGGTGGTGATAAAAAGGGTGTTGAGTAGTTTTTTCATGCGGCAACCATGCGGCGGATGTACGCGGCCACGCTTTTTTCGGTGGCTGCTGTGGGCAGGCAGCGCGACAGCAAAGAACAACTTTCGCACTTTGGCCCGAATTCCGGGGCCGGGGTTTGCTTGCTGCTGAGCAACTCGTGCAAGGCTATCGCCGCAGTTTGAGTGGTATGACGCAGTGCTGGATCAAAAATTACCGGATAGCGGCGCTGTTTCTGGCCATAATACAGAGCGCCCTCGGGCACGGTACAGTTCAGCATCTCTTCCAAGCATAGAGCCTGGGCGCACAACTGCACCCGATCTGTATCATCTTTTTTGGGACGGCCGCGTTTATACTCCACCGGCAAGGGCAGCCAGGAACCATCCTCCTGGCGGTGGAATTCCACAATATCAGCCTGGCCGCTCAGCCCCAGACGCAGCGAACGGATGGCCAGGCTGTATTCCACCCGCACGCTGCGGCGCGACTCTGCTCCTGGCTTGTGTACCCGCTCGTGCATAAGACGACCTTCTGCAGTAAACAGGTTTTCCTGCCACTGCTGTTCGATATGCACCAATGCGCACCTTCTGCGGCAATACAGGTAATGCTGGAGCGCGGAGATCATCACCCAATCGTCTTCGTTGTATAGCAGTGCGACAGGATCCTGCGGCCTCGTCGTTTTCAGCATAGCATTCGATTCATTTTATATGGCGGAGATGAAGCCGAACTCCCTTAGGTAGGGTTGCCTCTGTCCAAGTGTTTTCCACCACATAATCGACAAAAGATGCGGGGAAGTCTTTGTCTGGGCGCAACTGCACCTTAATTCCCTCGAAAAGTTCATGGGCATGGGCGCAGCCCAAACGCGCCTCCCGCTTGTTTTGTCCCGAATAGGGATCCGGCTGGGTACCAACATGCTCAAAATCGTAAATTCCACGCACAATCATTTCACCACGAGCGGCGGAGCGGTCATGCTCAAACATGTGCACCAAGGCTTCAAACAGCAGGTCCAGATCGACTTGAGTAAAACCGGTGCGTTCGGCAAAAGCCGGTGAAACATATCCTTTAGCAGCATACAGGGCGTAGGGGATGATGTGTTTATTTCCCATGGTGCGCTCTTTCTTGGCATCAGCCTCTTTGGTAACCGCACATCGCGTAATGGAAACTTCCAGCGGTGTAATCGGATCATAGGATTGCCCGAAGGTAAATTGCACCGGCCCGCGCACTTGGCCCCAGGCAGAACCTTTCATGATATCGTCGCCGGTGGAAAGCACGCCGCCAAAGGTGCGCACATCATAAAACTCGCGACAGAGCCAGTTTGCTGCTCTTTCAGCCTCGGTGGCACCTGCGAGTTGCTCAGGATTGTCTTTATCTTTTGCTGCAGCAATAGCTGGCTTCTGTTCGGTTTCGATAACCGCGCCCTGCTTAATGAGAATATTGAAACCATTGTCGGTTCCAGTAGTGCGGGCAGGCGCAAACAGTTCCACAAAATTGCGAACTTTTCGTTTCAGGCAGACATCGGTGACGATGCCGCGATTGGAGTTCGGATCAATGCGCGGCATGTTGCCTGCATCAGGATCGCCATTGGGATTGCCATTAGTTACTTCAAAAAGAAGGAGAAAATCATGACGATTGGTAAGAGTTTCGTTGCTCATGGTTAGGTATCCTTGGTTGATTGTTTATAGTGTTCTATTATTCGCCATCAAAAAGGCTGGTTTGCATATCTGCAGCAGAAGGATTCACTTTTTTCTGCTTTTTGTTTTTCCATTCCTGATAGGAAACAGAACCGTAGTGTTGGCCGACTTTCTCATAAAAGGCTTGCGGATCGTCTTCCTGCAAAGCAGCTGTTTCTGCATGAGCCGACTTATCCGTTTCTTCGAGATAGGTGAGCACCCTGAAGGCAATACGCGCGTTGGCATCTTCGGCCTGCTGTTGGTAGAAACCCAGGGCGAAGCGGCCTTGTGCCTGGAGGTTGAGGGTTCTCGGAAAAACAGGCGGCATCCCTTCCCCTGCGGGCTGAAACTTTGCAACAATATTGCGGATGGTGACCTCTTCATAGGCGTTACCGCTTGACTTGCGGATTTTGTCGAGGTGGTGACGGTTGAGCCTGAGCAAAAGAGGCAGGACAGTGGCAGGCGAAACGCTGGCTGTGCCAAAATAGCGTTCGGCCACGCCCGAAAACCCCTTGGGGTAGCCTTGCGCTTTCTTTTGCGTTTCGGAGAGAACAGACAGCAAACGACCGCAGTTGTATGCAGGATCATTGGTGTCAGAAGCAAGTTGTGGCTTGATTTCCATGTCGCTTTCCTTGCGATTGCGGTTGAGAATGAGTTTGAGAAGCGCAAAACGGCTCTGGTCGTAGACAAGTTGGTATTTCTCGTCTCTAATCAGGCGCGAACGAAGCTGATTGAGCATGGGGGTAATAAGCGAAAGAGACGGCGCAACGCCTTCCAGCGCAGCGCGATACAGCTGAGCGGGTACATCTGGCGGCAAATTTTTAGCTTCACGAACAGTCGTGTTGGCAAGCCAATAAATAGAAAGCGGGTTGAACTCAGTTTGCTTATCCGCCTTCTTCGGTTTTTGGGTGGATTGTGATTTGGGTGGAACATGTATTTCCAGATCAACAAACCAGTTTTGAAAATTATCAATAGCCTGTTCCAGGGTTTGCTGGAGCCAGTGCCGGACAACGATACGGCCGGAATTGCCAGCAAGCGTTACGGCAAGGAACGTGTCTTTTTTAGCCAGGGTAAGCGCTATTCCCATCCAGGGGGAAACAAGGAATTTCCGGACAGCTTCCGGTTTTGGCTTATTGAGTAGTTGGGCAAACAGCCCGCCAGCTACCTTGGTCTGCACTGCCCAAAAACAAAGTGTCGTCTGGCCGATTCGCAGTGATGTATTTTCTTGTTCGATTAAGTGGTTTAATGCCGTGCAATAGGCAGTGGCGGCTTTGTCGGAGGTTGGTGCGTTCTGGCTCTGGTCAAATCCGTAAGAAGTAAAAGCTGCTTTATCGAAAGAGACAACCGCTGCACCAAAAGATTGCGTATTTGGAACGCCCGATATTTTAGGCGAATGGGTGAGTGCGATGGGTTGATTCACAAGGCCGGTGATAAGACATAAACCACGGGCTGCGTTTCCACGGGCATCATTTACTTCAGCGGTGCGCGTTTTACGCCACCAATCGCGGATGGTGCTGTTTTCAATGAGCAGTTCACCATCAACGCGGAAGGTGAAATTTTCCGAACCTAATTTCTTTTCCTCCCCAGAAACCTGGAGCAGCCATACAGAGTTGGCATCAGCCTTGGCGGCGGCAGTTTTCCCGTAACGTAAAATAGCCGCGTCGTTCGTCGCCAATTTCTGGCAAAAGCTTTGGAGCGCGGACAACCCAGGATGACCCGTTTCGGCTGCCGCTGCCTCTATTTGGTCCCAGAAATCTTCATGTTTAAGGGCGTTGTTTTTCTGGCGATCTTTCTCCTGTTTTTCTGTACGTTTTTTCTTGGGGTCAGGTTCGGAATCGCAGCCAAAAATTGCAGTAATGCCATCGGCGAGAAACTCCGCAACACCTCCAGCGACTTTACTGCGCGTGGTTTGGGGGCAGTAAAATTCCTGGCCTCGTTTACCGTCGCCGGTCTCGACGACACCTAAACAATCTCCCGCAGTGTCCAGGTCGATAATCCAGCGCACCGCTTTGGGCGCGAAGGCAAGGTCCTCCAGCAGGTTACGAGATAGAGCATAATCGTAGAGATGTTTGAGGAGCATGTCAGTCTTTTCCTCCTATATCCTGGAGTAAAATATCGACCACATCTGGGTGGCAACGCAGCACCGAATCATGAATTTCTGCCTGAAAAAACGCTGGCTGCGGCTGGATTTTTTGGCCTTCAAATCGTCTACTGTTGGCTGCGTATTCCTTTCGTCGCTTGTTTTGCTCAGTCTTTTTCAGACCGGCAATTCCTTCTTCAAAGCTTTGCTGTTTCGTTTCGATTTCTTCGTCGCGCAGCCAACGAAAACCTTGCTCACGCTGGTTGTGATCAAACACGTCGTAAAGCATGAGCCCCAGCGGCTCATAACGAATCAGCGGTGTAGCCTCCTCTGTTCCGAGCTCCCGCTGGCGGCGGGCAAAGGCGGTATCAGCATTTTCTTCCAGCGCAAAATTGGCGTCAAACTCACGGACGCCAAAGGCGGGGCGGTGGAAGCACTTGCCACCGGAGGCGCGGCGCTTGATTTGGTCGAGATATTTGGCAAGATTGCAGCGGGGCTGCCGGGCAAGAGAGGTTAAACGGACTTCAGCGGTAATGAGGTATTC
>CAZEIT010000146.1:0-6107 GCA_964512515.1 uncultured Desulfobulbus sp. | reverse complement strand
GAAGTCGCCGGTGTCGCCGGCGCGCACCAGGTGGCTGATGGTCTCTGTGCCCTGCAGCAGTTACGGTTGCAGGATTCAAAGAAAGACCTTTCTGCACGGCCACAGCTGATTACCGGAGTAAAGCGGGATATCCAGCTGCTGGAGAAAATTATCGATAGCCGTAATGCAAGCATAACGGTTCTTGATCTGTCTCTGGATCAGAACCGTGTCGCCCTGCAGCAACTGCTGAATCAACAGAACCACATTGTCTATATTGACCACCACTATGCTGGTGAGATACCGGCATCGTCTCTGCTACAGACCTACATCGATCCGTCTCCAGACACTTGCACCGCACTACTGGTTGATAAACTGCTCAAGGGCCAACATGCGGCCTGGGCCCTTACCGGCGCATTTGGCGACAATCTGCTGAATCAGGCAGGAGTGCGCGCGCGGGCGCGCGGCCTGTCCTACTCGGCTTGCGAGCAACTCCAGCGACTTGGTACCCTGCTTAACTACAACAGCTATGGCGAGACGACGGCGGACCTGCACGTGCATCCTGCCGCCCTTACCCTGGACATGGTCCCCTACGCCGACCCCTTGCAGTACATGGAACACTCTTCCCTGATTCCACAAATACAGAATGGCTATCAGGAAGATCTGCAAAACATGCAGTCCTGCCAACCCTATGAGAGCTACCTTGGCAGCCGAGTCTTTCTATTACCTGATGCCCCTTGGGCGCGCAGGATTTCAGGCATTTTCGCTAATCTCTGCGCAGGCGAGCAGCCTGGCTCAGCCCATGCTATTCTGCAGGAGCGATGTGATGGCAGTCTGCGGATCAGTGTTCGCGCGCCTCAGGAAAAGCCTGTGGGGGCAGACAGCCTTTGCCGGCAATTTGCTGGTGGCGGTGGACGCGCAGCCGCTGCCGGCATAAACCGGTTGCCGGCAGAAGAACTGGATCAGTTTCTGACTCTGTTCCGCACGCATTTTTCCGCCTCACGCCTCTTTTAGGAGTTTCAATGCCCAGCAAAAAACGGCGGCCTTTATCTTGGCTGCTGCTCATTTTCTGTACCCTGCCCTTTCTAACCCTGCAGCAGCAAAGGGCCCAGGCAGCCACTCCGCTTGCCGCAGACCTGGTGCGGGACAACCAGGCCATCAACTTTCGCCAGCAAAAATTCACCGATTTCTTTGTTGAGCTGCAGGACAAACACCATTTCAACGGCACTGAACTACGGGCCATTTTTACTGGTCTCACCATAGACCGCCGGGTGCTTGTACTCATGGACAGGCAAGGCGAAGCCAAGCCCTATTACGAATACTTTCCCATGTTTATCACCAATGCCATCATTCAAACAGGTCGTACAAAACTTGAGGAAGAGCGGCACCTGCTCGACCAGATCGAAAGCCGCTTTGGGGTGGACCGGGAGGTTGTGGTGGCAATCTGGGGGATAGAAACCCGCTACGGTACAAACCAGGGCAGCTATGATGTGCTGCGAACTCTAACCACTCTTTTTGATGCGTATCCGCGCAGGGCGCAGTTTTTCCGGCAGGAACTCATCCACTTCTTACTGCTCTGCCGTGAAAACGGGATCAATCCACGCCAAGTTAAAGGCTCCTATGCGGGTGCCTTTGGCCAGACCCAGTTTATGCCTTCTTCCTTCCGCAGATATGCGGTCAGCTTTGACGGTGACCGCAAACGGGATGTATGGAACTCAACCGCCGATGTTCTGGCCTCAATCGCCAATTATCTCAAACACTTTGGCTGGGTGCTCGATGCACCTGTCTATGCGGAACTGGGTACAGCGCTTAACAGCCAGCAGCTCCTGGCAACCGAGCAGAAAGGACGGCGAGGCAGGATTGCCGCCTCCGAAGTGGAACGGGCGCAGCAACTGAGACTGGCCCCGGTGCCAGGAAACAAAGGGCTCTCCATTGTCGGCCTGGAATTACCTCCTGGGACAGCCGCTGAAAAACGTTATATTGCCGGATACCCGAATTTCCAGGCCATAACCGAATGGAACCATTCTAACCGCTACGCCATGGCGGTTACTGAATTGGCCGAGGCGCTGGCACGATAAAGATGCCACGCCATCATACGCACACCCACCTGTCCTCCCAGCTTTGGCTGCCAACTCACAAAGTGTTTTGTACTGATTGCGGAAAGGGCTCCATGGGCGGAACCCGGTCTGCCGGCAGCCATCCTCTCGCTGACTTCTTCTTTGTATTGAAATGAGAATAAGGCTTGCCCTGCTCTTCGCCCTGGTTGTGCTTGTCCTATTCTTGCTCTTCAGCAGTCCTCCCTGGGCGCGTGCTTCAGCACGGTTGGTGCCGCCAGTTGCCTTTCCCCTGTTCAGTGATGACCTGCACTATCAGGGCCTGGAAGAAAGCCTTGAGGAAAGTCTGGCATACCTCAACAAGCTGCCATCTGACCGTCGTTTTTCTCTTGCTGGTCAAAGCCTTGACCAGGCACGCCTCAAAAAAACCCTGACCGTTTTTTTAGAGCTGATTCGCAGCAAGCCCGATGCAGCACAGCTCAATCGCGCCCTCCAGGAAAATTTTCTGGTCTACCGGATTGTCACTCCTGCCTCTGCTACGAGCCTGCCTGTACAACAAACAAATGGCTCCAAGCCCCTGCTCCTTACCGGCTATTATCAGCCCGTCTTTAAAGGGAGCCTGCAGAAAAAGCCACCGTATATCTACCCGCTCTACAGCGTCCCTGAAACACTGGCCCCGCAAAAGACCGCAGCAGGCACAGTTATCGGCCGCTGGGAAGAAGGACGCTTGCGTCCCTTTTGGAGCCGGAAAGAGATTGAACAGGGCAATCTGCTGGCTGGAGGTGAACTGGTTTGGTTGCAGGATCCCTTTGACGCCTTTCTTGTCCACATCCAAGGTTCAGCCCTGATCCAGCTCCGTGAAGACCAGTCCGTCCGGGCCCTGCGCTTTGCCGCAAAAAGTGGACGCCCATACACCAGTATTGGTGCCTATCTGGTAAAAGAGGGGAAAATGCGGTTGGAAGAGGTCAGTATGGAGAGCCTGCGCCGCTATCTGGAGGCGCACCCCCATGAACGGGAGCATATCCTCCAGCAAAACGAGTCCTACATTTTCTTTGCCTGGGATAAAGCTGGCCAGGTCTATGGCAGCCTCAACCGGGCACTCACACCGGGCCGTTCGGTTGCGGCCGATCAAAAGCTTTATCCGCCCGGGATGATCGCCTTTGTGCGCAGCAGTATCCCTCAAGTGGAGCAAGGCAAGCTCGCTGGCCGTTTGCCACTTACGCGATTCGTTACCGTGCAGGACAGCGGTTCAGCGATTCAGGGCTTGCACCGGCTTGACTTGTTCTGCGGTACAGGCGAGGCAGCCGGCCTGGTGGCAGGAGAGATGAAAGAGAGGGGAGAACTCTTTCTCCTCCTCTCTAAGGATACATAAAAATGGAATTCTTACTACCGTTACAGCCACTTCAACTCTGACTGTGGCTCCGGATAGGCGCAGCATTTTTAGTGGTTCCCAGCGTGCTCATCACCGTGGCCACCATGGCCGGGATATCGGTAAGTGTGGCTGGCAGAATCAGGGTATTGCCTTCCTTGGCCAGTTTGCCGAACTGTTCCACATACTTCTGTGCCACTTCCAGATTTGCCGCCTCGCGTCCGCCGGCCTCATTCAACGCCTGTGCCACCTGTCTGATGCCCTCGGCGGTTGCTGCCGCCACTTTTAGTATTTCCTGGGCGCGGCCCTCGGCTTCGTTGATACGCCGCATCTTTTCACCTTCAGACAGGGCAATGGCCTCGGCTCTTTCACCTTCCGCCCGATTGATCAGGGCCTGACGCTCGCCTTCAGAGCGTGCAATCTCGGCCCGTTTTTCCCGCTCCGCCTTCATCTGCTTTTCCATGGCTTCCAGTACACTGGCTGGAGGCTGGATGTCGCGGATTTCATAACGCAGCACCTTGACTCCCCAGTTCTGGGCCGCTTCATCCAGGGCATCCACCACCTGCATATTCAGAGTTTCTCTGGCCTCAAAGGTGTTATCCAGGGTGATTTTACCAATGGCGGAGCGCAAACTGGTCTGCGCGAGCTGGACAGCCGCAAAATGATAATCTGCAATGCCGTAGGCAGAGAGGCGCGAATTCACCACCTGCATGTAGAGCACGCCGTCCACATCAAGGGTAACATTATCAGCGGTAATACATGACTGCGAAGGGATATCCACCGGCTCTTCCTTTAAATTACGCCGGTAAGCCACCTTGTCGAAAAACGGCAGCAGGATATGGAAACCAGCTTCCAAGGTGGTGCGGTATTTCCCCAGCCGTTCAATCACATACTCACTGCGCTGCGGCACCACCACAGCAGTTTTTAAAAGAACAAAGATAATGAAAACAGCTAAAATTATCAGACCAAACAATAAACTATCCATCAGGATTCTCCTTGTGCTTCAACCGGTTCAACGGTCAAGCTCAGATTATTCTTGGCCAGCACCCGCACCCTGCTGCCACGGGCAACCGGCTCTTCAGACACTGCCTGCCAGAACGTGCCGCCATATTTCACCTTGCCAGCCGCCGGCGGGATAATATCCTCCACCACTTCGGCCATGGCTCCCTGAGGAACAAAGTCATCGCCAACATCAATTTCAAGAGCAGTGCCTTTAAACATCTTCTGAAATTTTGCCCGCAACAGCACCAGGGTAACGATACTGGTCGACAAAAAAATCAGGATCTGCATGCTGAGTGGCATGGGTGCCAGCAGAACCGCCAGGGCCGTGCACCAGGCGCCAATGCCAAAGAAAAACAGCAACAGACCCGGCAGCAGCAGTTCCAATACAAAGCAGGAAATACCGAGAAGAAACCAGAGCAGGGCCGGAGGTACAGATGAGATAAATAAAAACATATGCCTTCTCCATGTACGTGAGAAGCCGATACAGAAAACAGAACTGTACAATGCGGCAAGAAGTGAGCCTATTTCAGCTCAAGGGTAAAATCATCGTAAAGACAGCACCTGCTGGTTCGTTATCCGCCATCCGAATAGAGCCATTGTGCTCATTGATAATGGTTTGACAGATAGCAAGCCCTAAACCAGTGCCGGATTTACGGGTGGAAAAATAGGGTTCAAAGATACGCATTTTCATCGTATCCGGGATACCCGCACCATTATCAGCAACCTGCAGGATCACGTTGGTTTTGTTGTTGTCACAACCCAAGCGGACCGTTATCTCTCCGGTATTTTCCAAGGCAGCGACAGCATTGTCAAGCAGATTGATCAACACCCGTTTGATCTGGACCGCGTCAAAGAAAAAGACAGGTACGCTCTCATCAATAAAGATATTAAACACAACGTGCTGATGCGCCCCTTTATAGAGATTTACCACTTCGTTAGTCAGGGCCGCCAAGTTGCCAGGCGCTTTCTTCAGCTTGGGCATGCGGGCAAATTCTGAAAATTCCGACACCATTTTACGGATTTCATCAACCTGTTGAATGATGGTGTCTGTGCACTGATCAAAAACATCCTGATCCCCATCCAAGGTAGACAAATAGCGTTTGCGCAACCGCTGGGCGGAAAGTTGGATCGGGGTGAGTGGGTTCTTGATTTCATGGGCTATTCGCCTGGCCACCTCCTGCCAGGCGGCCAGGCGTTGCGCCTGTTCCAGGTTGGTAAGATTATCAAAAACAATGACAAAGCCCATGGGCTGACCGTGTTCATCCACCATGCGGGCCACATTTACCTGCAGGGAAAGCACTTCTCCCCGCCGGATGGTCATGCGCAAATGACGTTCCACCACAGCCCTGCCGGTCTCCATCAATTCCTGGACAAAACTCTCCACCACCAGGGCATGCTGCCTGGGGAGCACCTGATGAAAGTTGTGGTCAACGAATTGTTCTGGATCTATGGCAAGAAGGTCCACGGCAAAGCGGTTGATGGTGGTGATGATGCCCTCTTCATCCAGGGCAATGACCCCGGCCGGCACATGCTCCAGAATGGTCTCCAGGTAGTTGCGGTGATGCTCGGATACTTCATTGCTTTTTTCCAACGCAAAATGCGTTTGTGCCAATTCCTGGTTTGATTTGCTGAGATTGGCCGTCATGGCATTGAAGGAATTCACTAAAACACCCATTTCGTCATCTACCGTGTGTTCCAGCTGAAAC
>CAZEIT010000145.1:1495-6110 GCA_964512515.1 uncultured Desulfobulbus sp. | reverse complement strand
ACAAGAAATACAAAGAATGAGCCCAGCTCACTTCTCGCTCAAACCGTCCTGCTCTTCGTGTGTGCCGCCAGGCCCATACAAAAGTAGCAAGAAATCCTGCTCTTCTGGGTCAAGATAGGTGAATTGCACGCCCAGCCTGTATTTACCGCCAAGTTTGTTTCTATTTTTTACCAAGCCGGCAGCCTTGATGCAATGATCGCCAACCTGCAGCTCAACATTGACCGGCAGGTTAATCGGGAGGGCAGACACCGTGATGATCGCAGCACCGCCAGCACTCAAATCCAACAGGGTACCGTCATAGTTTTGCTGATCCGTGACAATCCGTGCGCCAATCTTGTCTACATTGTAGAGACGGGCAGCCTCTCCATGCTTGATGCGGGCGTTTTCCCGCTTCTCCTCCCCGCGCCGAGACATTGGCTGCCCGTTACCGCTTTGACGCTGCGCCCCAGAGTCGTTTGTTATCATACCGCCTGACCTCCTCAATCTTTTAGGCGAAACCCAGTTTGATCATCCTGGCATGGTTGTATTATGGCCGTTCGCCCCGTAAAAAGAGCTCGGCCAGATCAACATCCTGTTTGGAGCCGATAATCAGCGGCACCCGCTGATGCAGCCCTGTTGGCTCAATATCAAGGATGCGCCTGCCGTCATCGGTGATGGCACGGCCACCGGCCTGTTCCACCACCAGGGCCAGAGGCGCGGCTTCGTAGAGCAAGCGTAGTTTTCCTTCTGTTTTCTCTGTGCTTTTCTGATCGCGCGGATAAAGAAAAATGCCGCCTTTCACCAGGTTGCGGTGAAAATCCGAAACCAGGGAGCCGATATAACGGGCGCTGTAGGGCTTACGGCCATTGGCATCACTTTTTAGATAGTTGACATAGTCTCTGGTGTTATCAAACCAGTAAGGCGCATAGGCCTCGTTGACACTGTAGTACAGCGAGGCTTCTGGAATACGCATATTGGGGTGAGACAGAAAAAATTCACCCACGCTCGGGTCAAGGGTAAAGCCGTGCACGCCCGAGCCAGTGGTGTACACCATCATGGTGGAAGAGCCATAGATGATATACCCTGCTGCCACCTGACTGCTGCCCTTCTGCAAGAGATCGTCAACACTCCACTGCGCGCCGGTGCTGACACGTCGGTGGATAGAAAAGATCGTGCCCACGCTGACATTTACGTCAATATTGGTGGAACCATCCAGGGGATCAAAGGCGATAGTATAATTCCCTTCGTAACCGGCCAGGGCTGGAATGGGATCATCATCCTCCTCAGAGGCCATCACACAGATATGGCCGCATTGCTCCATGCGGCGCTTAATGGTCTGGTTGGCGAAAACATCCAGCTTCTGGACATTCTCGCCCTGGATATTGGTCCTTCCGGATTGGCCCAGAATATCGGCCAGACCCGCCATGTTCACCTCGGCACTGATGATTTTTCCTGCCACTACTAAATCTGAAAGCAGGCCAGTGAGCGCACCCGTGGCCTCGGGGTGCAGCAACTGGTCATCCATAATCTGGCGGCTGATGGTAATGCCTTTTCGTTTGACCAATGCCATGATACCCTCCTTTTTCCTCCTCACGAGGATTCAGCCCCTGAAGCCCGAGGCGCGGCCAAGCACTCTATGGCTGGCTAGGCAGCCGTCCCTTATTTCAATTCCGCATCAAAGCGCAATTTTTACCGGCCTTGGCAATTGCTCGCAAGACGCACTTCAAGGTACGCCTGTGTCACATTTTTCTCGCCTCCTTGCTTGCACCCTGATCTGAAATTGAAATAAATCCTTCAGCCATTGCTGTTATTCAACCGTGCTTGATTTTGTTCCAGTTGGCAAGCGCGCACAAAAGGGTGCGCACCCCGGTTCCGGAAGCACCTTTGGGCACGTAGGATTTTTCCGTAAAATTCCAGGCTGTACCGGCAATATCCAGATGCGCCCACGGGGTTGCACCCACAAACTCCTGCAAATAGCAGGCTGCGGTAATGGTGGCACCGCTACGGTCACCTGCATTCTTGATATCCGCTACCGTGGAGTCCAGTTGTTTGCGGTATTCAGGGCCAAGCGGCAGTCGCCAGAGCGGTTCACCACTTTCCTCGCCAGCCTGGATCAAGCGTTGGACAAGCTGATCATCATTGGCGAGCAAACAGGTATAATGGTGTCCCAGGCCCACCACTGCAGCCCCTGTTAAGGTGGCAATATCAATCACCACATCCGGCGCATAGGCGGCAATGCCGTAGGCAATGGCATCACCCAGAATAAGCCGACCTTCGGCATCAGTATTGACCACCTCGGCATGCAGCCCGCCGTAATGACGTACCACATCGCCTGGTTTTACGGCTGCTGAACCGGAGAGGTTCTCTGTGGCAGGCACCATGCCCACCACATTGATACCGCCAAGCGCCAGTTCGGCCAGGGCCTGCATGACCGCCATCACCGCCGCACCGCCGCACATGTCAAACTTCATGTCTTCCATGCCGGCAGCGGGTTTGGCGCTGATGCCGCCAGAATCAAAGGTAAGCCCCTTACCCACCAGGAGCACGGTCGGATGTTTTTTGGCGGTGTGGTACTCAATGACAGACAGGCTGGGCGGCAAGGCAGAGCCACGATTCACGGCCAGAATAGCTTCCATGCCCAGTTCCTGCATCTCAGCCTTGCCAAAAATGGTCGCCTTGAGCTTTTTCTTTTTCCCAAGTTTTTCCGCATAACCGGCAAAATCAGCCGGAGTCCAGCGGTTGGCAGGCTGATTACCCATGTTTCTTGCGCTGTACACGGCCTGCGCACCAATCTGAGCCTGCTTGATGCCCTTGCGTAACTCTTTGAGAGGCACATCTCCGCCATGAAAGTAAAAGCGTTTCTGCCCTGATGCACTGTCAGCGTCGCTCTGCTCACGTTTGTAGCCTTCAAAGCTATAGCTGCCCAGGGCAAACCCTTGCACCAGTTGGCCAACTGTTTCCGCATCGGCTAAGAGAAGATCGCGCGGCCAGAGCACCAGCACTTCCTCAGCGCCTGTACGCCGCAGTTGCGCAGCAACGGTACCGCCACAAAGACGCAGTTTTTCGCGCTGGTCATTATGGCTGGTGGCGTCCTCGATGGCCAGGCCGATCAGCAAGATGCGCTTAGCTCTGTACGGTTCTTCTCCCTGCCAGTCCAACAGGGCTGGATACAGCCAGAGCGCCTGGTCTTTTTTTGCCGAGAAATCGCCGCACTCCTGCACATACGTAATGGCCCTGCTGAGCACCGGGCTGACAAGGCCTTGATCCAGTCCTTGCTCCTGTTGCACTATCACCACCAGGACATCACCGGAAAAACTTTCCGGTTCTGCCTCATATACCTGAAATGAAATGTTCATCCGTCTTGTTTGCATTCCTTCGCTGCGTCTCTGTATCGAACAACTCTTTCCAAAAAAATGAGAACCGTTTAAGATTTTATATGCATTGTATTACTCCAATATTCCTGGGATCACAATCCGCAATCCGCACCGTGCCGCCTGAAATTGCTGCACCGGTCGCAAGGAGGTCAGCTTGCTTGTTGTATTTATTCTCGCCGTTACCGGCGCCCTTTTTACCTCGTTTTTCTGCTCCCTGTTTGAGGCGGCCCTGCTTTCCCTGTCAGCGACCCAGGTAGAACTGCTTGCTGAAAAGCAACCAGGCAAGGGCGGCCAACTGCGGGCCATGAAGGAAGACATCAATCAACCCATCACTGCCATCCTCACTCTCAATACCCTGGCGCATACCATCGGCGCATCCGTGGCAGGCGCGGCTGCAGTCAGCCTCTTTGGCGAACAGGGTTTGATCTGGTTTTCTCTGACCTTTACCATTGCTATCCTGCTCTTCACGGAAATTCTGCCTAAGACCATCGGGGTGAATTTTGCTCGCCAGATGGGGCCATATATTGTCCTGCCCTTGCGGATCATGATCTTGCTCCTCAAACCGCTCATTTTCCTAGCCCAGCTGATGACCAAACTTATTCCGGGTAGTCATGCCCCTCATCAGTTTTCCACCGAGGAGCTGAAAACCATTGCCAGTCTCAGCCGTAAATCAGGAGTAATTCAGGCTGATCAGGAGGCGGTGATTGCCAATATCCTGCAATTGGGGCAGGTAACCACTCGTGAGGTCATGACCCCAAGAACCGTTACCTTTACCGTGCCCGCAGACCTCTCCATCAAGGAGGCGGCGCGCATGGAAGACCGCTGGCGCAGACACAGCAGGGTGCCGGTATACGATTCCGAGCCTGACAACGTGGTGGGTTTGGTGCTCAGCCAGGATGTGCTCCTGGCCGCGGCAGAGCAGCACTTTGAAACCACCCTCAGCCAGTTGATGCGACCAGTGCACTTTGTACCGGAAACCGCCCCTGCCGACCGCATTTTTCTTGATTTCTTCGACAAGCATCAGCACCTTTTTGTGGTGGTGGATGAATACGGCAGTGTTACCGGTGTGATCAGTATGGAAGATATTCTTGAGGAAATTATCGGCCGCGAGATCGTGGATGAATCCGACACGGCCCGCAATATGCGGGAACTGGCGCGGCTGCGGAAGAAAAAACGGCGCACAGACTGATTTTACTTCCCCCGACCTCCTTCCGGCAGAGGAAAGCGTTTTGACCGGCTGTGTTTTATGGTAACGTGGCTGG
>CAZEIT010000145.1:0-1395 GCA_964512515.1 uncultured Desulfobulbus sp. | reverse complement strand
TGGACGCTGCCATGCTGTGCGATGAACTGAAACGATCTCTTGCAACTAAACTTCCGTACATACAACAAACAATGACTCAAAAAAACACACCCTGCCGCGCAAAAACGCTGTTTAAAGGCGCAATCTTCCTCTTTTTTCTCTTTAGCTTCCTCTTGACTGCCTTTCCGCACACAGCCCCCGCCGCCACTGAAACCCGCTACGCCAAACCGGCCCTGGATGTTGTTGTGCGGGAATCCCAGTCCATCCGGAGCAAGATCGTCGCCACCGTCAACCTGGCTGAACCGGTGGAACTGCTGGAAGGCAACAACGAATGGTCTAGGATAAAAGTGGCCAATGGCGCTTCTGGCTGGGTGCGCACCCGCAATCTGAGCAATGCACCTTTTGTGCCAACCGAAGCTTTTCAGCCCGGTTCGGTAAGCGGCAAAGTACTGATGGACGCAGAAACCGCCTTCAAGGAAGTGAATGCGGCCAACTCTCAGCTCAAACAGGAACTAGCTTCCTGCACCACAGACCGCAACACCCTGGAAGATAAATACACCACCCTGACCAACGATCCTGAGAGTATTCTCCATACAAGAAATTCACTGGAAGATGCGCGCAGCCAGCTCGAGGTGGTGGAAGAAAAGCTTGCCCAAGCGCAGATTGAAAACAAGGCCCTGAAAATGAATCAGTCCATCATGTGGTTTCTTGCCGGTGGCGGCGCACTCTTCCTGGGCTGGCTCGTTGGCCGTTTTTCCGGTAACGGACGCAAAAAACGCTCTTCTCTTTACTGATCCGCAAAAACGCTTGTTCGTTAGTTGCCGAGGCAGTGCAAGAGGCCAGACTTTTTCGTTTAAAGGCTGCGGCGCAAGCATGCAATGGGTAGCCACGAAGATACGGATGATGAAATGACACAGCATCCAGTATGGCCCGGGTATCGTCTCGTATGCCCAGCATCTGGGCGCTCCAGTGACCCATTTCTTGCGATTAAGGACTAGGTAGCGTAAACAAGAAAAGCAGCATGACTGCAGAACCTGCTTATTCTGTCTTTATCGGCACGGGATCAGGTTGCAAAAGCCATTTACCCTCACCGGAAAATTTTAGCTGTGGCCTGCACTACCTTGCTAATGACATGGCTGTCACTGTTTTTCTAGGCCTTGCCCGGCGTAATGATCGCCATATCTTCTTCGAAATTCCTCTTAACTTCTCGCCATGGCTACTCAGGAAGACGCTATACCTCATAATGGCGGACAGACCCCACGCCTGGAGCCAGCGCAAACGCAGCCGGCAACGCAGCTTCAGCAAGCCGAATTCCTTGCCAAGATAAGCCACGAAATACGTACCCCATTAAACGCCATTATGGGTTATGCGGAGATGCTGAACAAAACCAGCCTTGATTCCAAACAGCAGCACTTC
>CAZEIT010000144.1:0-6153 GCA_964512515.1 uncultured Desulfobulbus sp. | reverse complement strand
AATGTTGGCCAGCCGAAAAATGAGCATGACGGTTTGGTCGTCTGGGGTGTAGTTGGAGGCCAGTTCCACAGACCAGCAGGAAGGTTGATAGAGCAGACGAAATTTTTCTTCGATGGTGACCTTGTGCTCAATTGCCCGCTCTATGCTGTAACCCACTGCGAAGTTGTAGGGCAGCAGATACCAGAAAGCGCCGCTGATGGAGTTGATGCTCAGTTCATCGTCGTAGCGGTAGTCCACGGCAAACACATCACCACGGCTGCTGCGATAATCTGCCTCAACAGCATGCTCGATCATGCCATCGCCATAAACATCCACCTGGGTGGTGTAGAGCACACGTGCTCCGCTTACAGGGTAGAATCCGGTTTTGATTTCAACCGGCGTAAAGGGAGTATCGCTTTCCTCGCTGCGCATGTCGTAGCCTTGGCGAACCTTGAAAAAGGCCAGATCCCGTTCGCTCAAGCTTCCGTTTTTATTGCCAAAGAGAGAGAAGAAGTTGTTAATACCGTAGTAAAAGGTGTTGGCCTCTTCTAGATCGTCCACTGCATCAAATTGGGGCAGTATGTCAGTTTCAGGAATGTCAATGTATTCATACTCCACAAAGGGACGCAGGGTGTGGCTCCATCCCTTGCCTTCAGTGGGGGCGGCACCGTATTCACGGTACAAGGTAGAACCTACTTCGCCACCAAGCCGGTAGAGCAGGCGGTTTGCCGTGTCTTCGTCCTTCCAGTCAGTGGCGCCGCCATCGTCAATGACGTAGAAGGTTTCGCGTACCCCGCCACGTACCGTACTTTCCAGATAGCGGCTGATTGGAATGCTGGTGGAGAGTTCCGGAAAAAGATCAAATCTCTGCGCACTCACCCCATGCTCTCGCCAAAAATGGGTGTAGTTGGTATCCCAGGAGAAATCAGCCGGGCTTGAGGCGATTGGTTTTAAGCCGGAATAGGTAAAGGAGGGTAGCTTCCAGAATTGTGAGGGGTCATCAGCAGTATAGTTACGGTCACTGACGTCATTGATGGCCAGAAATTCACCCTGGAAGGTGGAGCCATCATCCCAGGCGCGCAGGAATTCAACGGTGTTCTCACGATACTGGTCCAGCTTTTGCTCAAAGCCGCGGCCAAAGGCTTCACGAAAACGGTTGTGGTTCGCATTGAAAGAAGTGGATCCCGTATTGAATTCACGCAAATAGTCTTTGTCGGAGGCAATGTCCAGATCAAACCTGGTTATCCATTCACCGATATTTTGATCCGCCTTGCCGCGAATCCAGTACCGTTCCTTGTTGGTATGGGTATAGTTGCCCTCCCGGTAATATTCCACTTCGGAAGGATCACTGAGGTCATCGTCCAGGTAGTGGGCCATGAGTGTGCCCTTGCTGGTTTCATCGGTAACGTAACGAAACTCGCCACCCACCATCACACCGCGGTCAGACAGGTAGCGCGGGTACAGGGTCATGTCGGTGGTAGGGGAAATATTGATGAAAAACGGGGTTTCCAAGCCAAAGCCGTCACGGTCAGACATGGACCAGGATGGGAAAAGAAAGCCGGTTTGCCGCTCTCTTTTGGCTGGTAAAATCATGTAGGGGGAATAGAGGATAGGAACCCCCTTTACCCGGAAGACGGCATGCTTCAAAAAGGCATAGCCGCCATCGGTGATCTTGGTATCGGCAGCGCCAAAGCTCCAGGGAGGGGTTTGGCCGTCTTGCAGTTTGCAGGTAATGACCCAACCGTCTTCAATGTGATAGGTGAGGTCACCGGTTTTTTCGATAGTACGGCCTTCAAGGTGTAGTTGCTGCTCCTGGCGCACGATAACGGCATTGTCAAAGGAGCCGGTGGCATCTTTCAGGTTGATTGTCCCGCTTTCAGCCACGAGTTCATCACCCTTGACATTGATCTGTACATTGCCGCGCGCCTTGGCCTGACCCATACTCACGTCATAGGCAACCCAGTCTGCCTTGATGGTGGTGGTTGTGGTTTGGGTTGTTTCAGGCTGAGCCGCATCACCGCTTGCGCTGTCTGCGTCAGGGCCAAGCAGGGCATCCCACCTGGAAGTCGATGATTTTTTCACCGTGACGCTGGTTTCTTTTTTTTCCAGAATCACGTTCCCTTCTGCGATAACACTAGGCGGATTTTCATAACGGGTAATTTTATCCGCCGTGATGTCCCATTGTTCTGCATCCATTTCGGCTGCAGTGAGCGGTGCATTCCAGGTGAGCGCGATTATGGCCGCGAGGGTTGTGCAGTACAGAATTTTGTAAGTCATGGTTCGTGCGTTCAAGGCGATCATTCCTGGGAGGTAATCAAAGAGTATCACAGAGCAGGATGGCTCCGAGGGAATAAAAATTGTATGGAAAGGGCATAAAAACCAAAAATTTATACTATGCCTGAAATGTACGTGGGCCCAATTTAAGTGTCAAGCGAAAACTCATGATCCAATCTCCTTGGGCGACCAGTCCGGTAAAATTGCTTGCATGGGTGCATAAAGTGCTATAATGAGCATGAGTTACAATCCATATGACTTTTTCACGCTGTTGTGTAGCTACTGCACCAGAAAAATTCATTTTCTGATATCGATCAAGTACCATACAATCAAGTACCATACAATTATGGCGCACACACGCGCCAAGCCTCAAAAGATGAGCACCGCCGCATAGAGCAGAGAACACCGCGCAAACCCAGAAAACGCGTACGGAAACGGGCGTCGCCGCAGGTGTTGCCCTGGTCCTTGTTTGGCGTGCAAGGAGAAGAATGACCGAACACAAGCAAAATCCACCCAAGAAAAAGCCGCAACCGAGTGCAAAGGCCCGCACCGGCGCCTGGTGGAAAAGCGTTACTCCGCCAGACCAGTCCGAAGAGGTACCGCCTTCTTCACCAGAACCCTTGTCGCAGGACCAAGCCCTAGCTGTCACCACCGCTGTAGAAGATTCAGTTGTTGAGCAACCTGCTGCACCCCCTGAGCTGGAAACGGCAGCAGAGCCCGCCTTGAGGCAGGCACATGATGCGGCAAGCGATCTACCTGCCGGTGATGCTCCTGTTGCCAAAAAACGCGTGCGGCGAAGCCGGAGAAGGAGCAAGAAAACAGATACAGGGGCAGCAGAGTCAGCAATTTCTGAAGATACTGAAAATGCTGCGGCACTGGATGCCACCGCTGAACCAGGGGCAGCAGGAGAAATCGAACAAAATACTGCCGAGGAGCAGGAAGAAGAGGACGCGGTCGAGTCTATCAGTTTAGTCGAGATAAAGCGCGATCCCCAGGCCGTGTACAAGTTACTGGTCAATGCCGATGAACCGGAGGAGTGTCGGGTAGCCCTGCTGGAGAATGGCCGCCTGGAATTCTTCCACGTTTCAACTGTTGAGCGGGAAGCGACCAAGAACAATATCTACAAGGGCCGGATTGTCTCGATAGAGCCGAATTTGCAGGTCGCTTTTGTGGATATCGGCACCGGCAGAAACGGTTTTCTCCCCTTTGACGAGATCCACCCCGAATACTACCGGGAAAACATCACAGAGCGGGTACGCGAGCTTGTCACCCAGCAGCAGTGGAAGAAGCTGAAGATTGAAGAGGTGATGCAGAAGGGCCAGGAAGTGCTGGTCCAGGTTGTCAAGGAGGTGACCGGAAATAAAGGCGCCAATATGACCACCTATCTCTCCCTGCCGGGCCGTTGTCTCGTGCTCTTGCCGGGCAGTGACAGTGCGGGCATTTCCCGCAAAATTGCCGGTGAAGGCCGCAGGGCCGAACTGCGGGAGATGATGAGCGAACTGGAATTGCCGGAGGGCATCGGCTACATCGTGCGCACTGCCAGCGCCGAACTGACCAAGATCACGCTCAAGGAAGACCTGGACAGGCTTTTGCAACAGTGGGAACAGATCCGCAGCCGTGGACAGATTGAACAGTCACCTGCGCTGGTTTACCAGGAACAGGATACCGTGGTTCGCTTCCTCCGCGACCATTTTTTTCCTGAAATCCAGGAAATCGTGGTGGATACCGATGAAACCATGCAACAGGTGCAGGATTTTATTCAGCAACTGCCGACCAAGCAGCGTCAGGTAAGGGTGCGTCAGCACAAGGGTGTCAAACCCATCTTCAACCAGCACAACATTGAAGAACAGATCGAATCCATCTACCGGCCGCAGGTGCCCCTGCCATCTGGCGGCTCGATTGTGATCGACCCCACCGAGGCCCTGGTGGCCATTGATGTCAACTCGGGCCGCACCTCAAAGAACAGTGATTTTGAGGAGAGCATTTTTCTTGCCAACATGGAGGCGGCTGAAGAACTGGCGCGCCAGCTACGCCTGCGCGACCTGGGTGGCTTGATTGTGGTGGATTTCATCGATATGCGCAGCAAGAAGCATATCCAGGAGGTAGAGCGGCAGGTCAAGGCGAGCATGAAGCGGGACAAGGCCAAGGTGGATATCAGCCGTATCTCCCGTTTCGGTTTGATGCAGATTTCCCGCCAGAAGATGGGCGCACCCACAGCCAAAGGCAGCTATATTACCTGTGCCCACTGTCAGGGCAGGGGAGTAGTGCGTTCGGTGGAAACCCAGGCCCTCTACTATTTGCGCCGTATCCAGACCGGTATTATCCGTAAGAAAGTCGCCAGGGTGGAGTGCCGTTTGCCATTGGAAGTGGCGCAGTATCTGCTCAACCGCAAGAAGGAGGAACTGGCGGCCCTGGAACGGCAGCACAACGCTACCATTGAGATTTCTGTCCGCCCGGACATGCTCCCCTCGGAGCACGAGATGGATTTCCTCGGCGCAGAAAGCGCTGCATAATCTCCAAAAGTCCCTGGCATGGTGAGCCGCCATGCCAGGGCTGCATTACACTTCCTTTACGAAAAAACCAGGGTGCGGTTCTGGTAAACCAGGATCTGTCGCTGAAGGTGGTGCCAAATGGCCCGGGCCAGGATAATTTTTTCCAGGTCCCGGCCTTTGCGCACCAGATCTTCAATGGAATCTTCGTGACTGACGCGGATGATGTCCTGGGCAATGATCGGGCCGCCATCCAGGTCAGCGGTGACATAGTGACTGGTTGCGCCGATAACCTTTACCCCGCGCTCATAGGCGTGGTGGTAGGGTTTTGCGCCGGGAAAGGCGGGTAAAAAGGAGTGGTGGATGTTGATGATTCTGTTGGGGTAGTGGGACACGAACTCCTCCGACAGTATCTGCATGTAGCGGGCCAGCACGATGAAATCCACCTCATGCTCGGCCAGAAGGTCGCGCTGGGCCTGTTCCTGTTCCTGCTTGTTGGCGCTGTTGATAGGCAAATACGCGAATTCAACCCCGAACTGCCGTGCTACAGGCTCCATATCCTGGTGGTTGCTGATGATCAACGGAATCTCCACCTCGATTTCCCGCGATTTCCAGCGGGATAGAATATCAAACAGGCAATGGGGCAATTTGGAGACAAAGATCGCCATACGTGGCACTTCGTGGGAAAAGTGCAACTGCCAGTTCATGTTGTAGCGCCGGGCAATGAGTACATCAAAAAATTCGCCAATTTTGTCCACTGGAATGGCAAAGTCGTTCAGTTGCCATTCAATACGCATGAAAAAGACACACTTGCTGGCATCAACATGCTGGTCAAGAAAAGTGATGTTGCCGTTATTCTTGGCAATAAATTCACTGACCGTGGCGATAATGCCCTTGCTGTCCGGGCAGTGAATTAGCAGGATGGCAGATGGGGTGGCCGAACTGGCGCAGGGAAGACGCATGATGGCAACTTGTTAGAGTGAATAAGGGCGCTTGGTACAGGTAGTGTGCTCAGCACTGCACCTTGGTGAGCAGAGCAAGAATCAACTCGGTGAGCCTGACCATATCGGCCAGCTCTACCTGTTCGCTGGTGGAGTGCACATTGGTCATGCCGGTGGCGACAATGGCGGTAGCCAAACCCCGGCCATTGAAGATGTTGGCGTCGCTGCCACCGCCCGCCTTTTCATAACTGAGCGTAAGATCAATGGCGCTTGCCGCCTCCTCTATGCGGCGGATAACCTGGCTCTCTTGCGCCAGGGCCATGGCGGGAAAATCCTCTTCCACCAGTACTTCGATACGGGGATTGCCACGGGCTGCGCCAGTCGGGTCAGTCCAGTGCTTGGCGGTGTTGACAAAGCGGTCTGTGATGGTTTGCGTCAATTGTTTGAGTTTTTGCGGGCTGTGGCTGCGC
>CAZEIT010000143.1:0-6162 GCA_964512515.1 uncultured Desulfobulbus sp. | reverse complement strand
CCTGTGTCAAAATCTGGCGCAGGTTTTGCTGATTCCTCCAGGTCGGCAGACACAGGAAAGGCCAGCCGGAACAGGGTGCCATTACCTGATGGGTAACCGGCTGTCACCAGTTTTTCCCGCACCGGACTTTCCAGGGTAATGGTGCCGCCATGTTCCTGGACAATGCCATAAGTCACCGACAGTCCCAAACCAGTCCCCTTGCCCACCGGCTTGGTAGTGAAAAAGGGGTCAAATATGCGTGCCTTGATATGGGGGGCAATGCCGTGGCCGCTGTCCTGCACCTCGATGCAGACCATGGCTCCATCTGCCTGCATCAGGGTGCGCAGCATGAGCACGCCGCCACCCTGCTCTTCCATGGCCTGACTAGCGTTATTGACAAGATTGACCACCACCTGCCGCAATTTTTCCGGATCACCCATGATCTGTGGCAACTCGCGGCCCAGGCTCTTGTGCAACTGCACATGGTTTAAACCAAGGCTGTGGCCAGTGATGGCGGCAACATCTTCCACAATTTCATTAAGATCAACCGGCTGGCGCAAACTGCTGGAATGGCGCGAGTATTTCAGCAGATCTGCTACAATTTTCCGGCTGGCCCTGGTTTGCCGTTCGATCACCAGGAGGCTCTGGTAGGTATCTGAATCCTCGGAAAAATCGTCCATCATTAGTTGGGCATAACCCAGGATGACGCCCAGGGGTGTATTGATTTCATGGGCAATGCCCGCTGCCATCTGGCCGACCGAGGCCATCTTTTCGCTCGCCACCAGTTGTTCCATCATGGATTTCAACCTGGTCAGATCCTTGGCAATGCTTTCCGCACCGGCAAACCGGCCCTTGTCGTCGTGCAGCGCAGTGGCTGAGATGAGCACCGAGATGACTGTTTCGTCCTTCTTACGGAACTTGGCCTCATAGTCATGCAAAAAACCCTGTTGCGCCAGATGAGTGTTAAAGACTGCAAGTTCTGTCTGATCGCAAAAGATATCCTTAAGGTACATGGCCGGTATAGCCTCCGGCTCAAGCTGCAGCACTTCACAGCCGGCAGGGTTCATCTCCACCAGTTCGTGACTGGCGCCGGAGAAAAAAACAATATCTTTCGAGGCGCTGAACAGGTGGCGAAAACGCTTTTCCGATTCTGAAAGCTCAACCGCGCGTTTTTCCACCATGTCTTCCAGACCAAAATTCAGCTCCTTCAGCTCCCTGGCAGTGGCTTCCAGCCGCAACTCAGATTGCTTCAGCCGTGCCGCCTCCTCTTCAATGGCTTCGTAGGACTGTACCCCCTTCTGGTAGAAAAGCATGACCGCGGCCACGGCAATCATGAACAGGGTGTTGAAGCCGCCGGACAAAGGGGCGATATGGGCCCAGACATCCCCTTCACCGGCGCTGTAGAGCACTTCCCTGGTGATATGGCCAACAGCCCGGGAAACGGCAAAGGCCGAGATGGCCAACGTCACATAAAAGAGATAGCCCCACAGAAAATTGCCAGGTTTGAGCCGGGTTAGTTTGTAGGCGTACCTGGTAGCCAAAAAGGCAAAGACAATATTGGCTGTTGAACCGGCAACATCAATAATGATAGCAGGCAGCATGGGCAGGCCGTTCATCACCTGCTCCTCCCTTGCTCCGCCACAGCGGTACGGTAAAAGGTGCGAATCGCCATAAAAAGGCAAAACAGCGCTGGCGCACAAATAAGGTGATCCAGCTTTGCCAGGTAAAAAAGCAGGCTGTTTGCGGTGAACGGCGACTGCAGCCTGGTGGTCAGGTAGTGGGAAGTTTGGACCAGGGCTTCTACCTCCACCTTGGTTGCCGCAAAGTGGCCGGCAAAGGCCAGGATATTCCACAGGCCCATGAAGAGGCAGAACAACTGCAAATAGCGCCAGCCTAGGCCAGGGAAGGCTGCGCGACGGATGTACCAGAGAAAAAAGACCAGGGCGATCAGGTAGTGCAGATGGGCCATCTGGTGCACATAAAGCCCTTCGGGAGGGCCATGCACCTGCAGGGCCATGGCATTGTTCGCGCCCATGCTCAAAAAACAGAGCACAAAGGCAAGCAGCCAAGACACTGTGCTCAGTACGTTCTTTCTTCCACATTCTGGATTCACATATAATTCCGTTTTCCGCTGGCCCGCAGTAGCAGCACCTGCCCCAAGGCTTTTTTGATGTATAGCAAGGATCACGCCAGAAAATGAATCAGTCAAATTCATAAGTGTATCTCGCTATCTCACTGATTTTCATTGTTTTTGCACAGAAAAACCTGGCTGGCCCTCTTAGTATGACCAGATCGGCAGCATACAGTGCAACACAGATGCTGCACATGTGCAACAAAAAACATGCAGCTTGCGTGGCCGGGTCACTCAGGAACGAAAGGATTGGCCGTTCAGGCCGTAACGGCGCAAAAGGCGCTGCAAGGCCTGACGATCCAGCCCGCTGGCCCTGGCCGCATGGGTGACATTGCCCTGGTGTTCGCGCAGCATGGCAGATAAATAAGCCTGATGGAACTGGGCCAGGGCCTGCTCTTTGGCCTCTTTGTAGGCAGTGTCGAGCTTCCATGCCATCGCAAGATCAGGCGGCGCATCTGTAAAGATTTCTCCTGCATCATCGTTAAAATCAGCAGCGTCAATCTCATTGCCGTCACAGAGCAGAACTGCCCGCTGCACCGCGTTGCGCAATTCCCGCACATTGCCAGGCCAGCCGCGCCGCATCAGATAGGATAGCGCAACAGAGGAAAATTCCAGTTGTTCCCGGCCATTTTCCTTACGAAATTTTTCCAGAAAGACCTGGGCAAGGGGAATGATGTCCGAGGCCATCTGCTCAAGAGTGGGCATGGTGATGGACATCACATTAAGGCGGTGATACAGGTCTTCGCGAAAATGGCCGGTGCGCATCTTTGCTTCCAAATCCTGATTGGTGGAGGCCAGCACCCGCACGTCCACCCGCACGGTCTTATTTTGCCCCAGCGGCCTGAACTCTTTTTCTTGCAGCACCCGCAAGAGTTTAGTCTGCACGCTCACCGGAATATCGGCAATTTCATCAAGCAAAATGGTCGAACCATCCGCCTCCTGGAACAGCCCGGCCTTGTCCTGGCTTGCGCCGGTAAAGGCGCCGCGATGGTAACCGAAGAGCTCGCTTTCAAGAATGGCCTCGGGCAGGGCCGGACAGTTGACTGTGATCATGTTTTTGTGCGCCCGTGCCGACATGGCGTGCAAGGCATGGGCGGCCAGTTCCTTGCCCGTGCCGGATTCACCGCGAATCAGTACAGTCACATCGCTTGCCGCCACCCTTTCCAGCCGCGCCAGGGTGCTGCGCAAGGCAGCGGAGGTGCCGCTGAAACCGTGCACCGAAACCTCCCGGCCATGGAGCATCTGCTGCAGGCGCTCATTTTCCCGCATGAGCCTGGTGCGCTCAAGGGCACGGCTTACGGTCTGGATAATACGCTCGCGGTCAAAGGGTTTCTCGATAAAATCATAGGCCCCTTTTTTTAAAACCTGCACCGCCATCTCAATGGTGCCATAGCCGCTCATAAGGATGGTGGTGATGGTTGGCACATGACGGTTGATCTGCTCAAAAAAACTGAGCCCATCCATGCCCGGCATGCGGATATCGCTCAGCACCACGGCGGGCGGACTCTGTTCCAACATGCTCAAGGCCGCATCCGCCGAGCTTGCCAGCATAATTTCACACTGGCAGTGTTTGCCGAGCATCTTGGCCAAAAGTTTGAGCATGTCTGCATCGTCATCCACGATCAAAAGTCTGCGCGCCTCTTCTGGTATGACGGTACGCTCTTGCTCGTTCATGGGTCAACCTGTTCTGCCGCGCTATCTTCGCCAGCAGTGGTATTTTTATAGGCGTTTAAGGCCTGGAAGGAGAGTTGCACATATTTGCCGGTGACCGAATCTGCCAAGGAAAAGTAGAGCTCATCGCTGTGCAGGTTTTTCCCGGTGAGCAGGATAAAGACCTTGCGGGAGAGCTGCGAGGTTGCAGCCGCAAGCGCGTTCTTCTGCTTTTCGCTCAGCTCAAGGCCCCAGTAGCGGCAGCGCACGGGTCGCATCTCCTGAGCCAGACAATGCCCCTCTTCCCAAAGCGGGCAGATGAATTGGGCAGAGGCACCTGTTGCCGCAATGCTCCCGCCCGATCCTTTGCCAGGGGCCTGCATGCCCTGCTCCTTCATAATCGAGCTCAGGCTCAGGGCCCGAGCCAGCACTTCCTGCCGCTTCTGCAGGCGCAAAAACCGGTTCAACTCATGGTTCAGATGCATGCTTTCAATGAGTTGCAGATAAAAAAGGCGTTGGCAGCAGGCCGGTTCGGGGATTGCATCGGCTATCAGGGCTTTTCCCAGAATCTCTTTGTCAAAGTGCTGTAAGGCTTGCCCAAATTCCGCCAGGATAGCTGTATCTTCGCTCTCATGCCTTCGGTTTTCGATCTTTGGAGCGGCTGTTTTCAGCGCGCCTTCCTCCTTGCCGTACTGCTTGAGAAAACGGCGCTGGGCATAGGTAGCCGGGTTGGCGTTGCGGCCTTTCATGGTCTTCTGCGCGCCCTTGAAATCAAAGCCGCGCCGGAGCAGGTAGGCGGCAATAAAGGTGCCGGTACGGCCATGGCCCATGCGACAGTGCACCAGCACCTTTTTGTTCAGATAAATGGCCTCGTCCAGCCAGTCCAGTCCCTTTTCCATGGCCTCCTTATCGGGTGCGCATTCATCCACAATCGGCAGATAAAAAACGTCAAAACCCGATGTTTCCTCGATTTCGTGCAGATCGCAGAATTCGTCGCAAAGGTTGATGATGGCACTGATACCCTGGCTGCGGATCTGATCGAGATCCTCATACGACATGGGCGCATGGCCAGTAGCGAGATGACTGGTTATCCAATAAAGTTTGTACATGTGCGTACCCTGCTTTCATTCCGCCGCTTTGGCCGGTGCAACAAAGCGGCCCGCGCCGGCAAAGAACTGATCACTATATGTCTGCAGATGCTCCTCCTGCACCACCATGTCCAGCAGTTTGGTCATGCCCAGCAAACGGCCAACTTGCACCAGCAAGGCAAGTAGTTCATCCACGCCAAAGCCCTCTACCCGGGCGTCAAGCAGATCGCCCCTGGTGCGCACCAGAAAACCAAGACGAATGAGAATTCGTTCCAGCAGATCGATGCGCACCGAGCGGCCACTATAGTCACCGCCGCCACCGGCAAAGCGGAGCTGGCAGTAATTGGCCCGCCGGTCTGGCCCGCAAAGGCAATCCACCAGGGTGAAATGAAAACCAAAGCGCATATTGAGGTTGACATAGTCTTCACTCAGCACCGCATAGGAGGCGTAGTCCTTGGCCCCACCGCTGCTTATGCCGTCTGCAAGGGAGATATCGGCAAAGCCCTTCCAGTCAAAATGGGCGTGGGAATCCCAATCCACCTCTGGGTGCGACAAGCCCTGCCACAGGGCAATGAAGGGACGGCAGCTAAGGTCGCCCAGGGCAAGCGCGCCATCTGCGGAGGCATGAGCAGCATAGCCGCCGCCCACATCGAGCAGGTAGACATCAACCGGCAGCGGACTGTCCAGCTTTCTGCTGCGGGAAGATGCACCCGAGGCGATATCGCTTAAGCCAAACATGGTACGTACTGCAGTTTCGTGGCTGTAGCGGATGATATCATGCAGGGATTTACAGGACTGGGGTTTGAAATTGGGAGCATCCGGATCGGTCAGGTGCAGGGGGGTAATATACTGCAAAAGCGCGTGGATTTTCTGGTGATAGCTAGAATCCCGCGCCGGTTCCTGCGACTTGTTGCGCAGGATATCTGCAACCATGCCGGCATACACTGTGCCGGCAGAGCCATGCACGGTGATCTCTGTTCCAGAGGGCAATTTTTCCACAGCTCCTGCCATATCTACCAGAAGCACCACCCCGAATTCCCGGCAAACCGTGGCAAAGTGTCCAGTGGTGGCGCCACGTTCACAGACCACGCCGACAAGCCGGTCCAGATAACGCACCAGGGAGGGCGGAATCTGGCGGCTGACCAGGATATATTTTCTTCCGCTCACCAAGCTGTCCAGTTCATCCACATGACAGCTCAGGCCATGGCAGGCCCCGTCTGAGGCGCAGACCGCACCAGTGAGCAGTGGTTCCGGCAGCTCTGCACCCGAAGCCTCACCTACCTCGTCTTCAATCGCAACCTGGCTGAGCTGCAA
>CAZEIT010000142.1:3649-6196 GCA_964512515.1 uncultured Desulfobulbus sp. | reverse complement strand
CATAAAGATGGAATCAACCACTGTTTTCCAGCCCGCATTGCACAATAAAAAAAACGGGTCAGCTCTTGGAGCTGACCCGTCTGATTCAATGGTGTTCGCCCTGTTCAGTACTTGGCATCTGCGTAGGCAAGCCAGCCGCCTGCGGCGATAAGCTGCTTGTCAAACGGGTTAAGGTTGAAGGAGCAGGTAACCGTTACGCCATTATCGCTGGTGGCGATCAGTTTTTCCGTATCAAGATCAACCGCCACGCTCACCTTGCCCTGCAGGTTAAATAAACGATCCAGGTCATTTTTCTCCAGCTCAACCGCCAGGATGCCGCAGTTGAACATGTTCTGCCTGAAAATACGGGCAAAACTCTCGGCCACCACCACATTGATGCCATTGACCTCCAGCACCCAGACCGCATGCTCGCGCGAGGAGCCGCAGCCAAAATTGGATCGGGTGATCAAAACCTTGGCATTCTGAATTTCTTCGGACTGCGGGTCGAAACCACCGCCTTCCAGATGCAGATCTTCCAGTAAATGGGGTTTGAGCGCCGCCTTGCTGATCTCAGTGAGATAGCGGGCAGGAATAATTTCATCGGTATTGATGTCGTTTCTATCAATAAAGGCTGCTGGACCGCCGAATGTTTTTATCTGCTCAGTTTTCATATGTTCACCTCAGGGGCATTTACGGAAGATAGGGGCGTGGATCGGTGATAACGCCGGTGATGGCGGCAGCAGCAGCGCTGGCCGGGCTCATCAGATGCACCATGCCGCCCTTGCCCATGCGGCCGCTGAAGTTGCGGTTGGTGGTGGAGGCGCAGACATCGCCCTCGGCAAGCACGCCACTGCTCATGCCCAGACATGCGCCGCAGGTCGGGTTGAGCACACAAAAGCCGCTGTCCATGAAAATCCTGATCAGGCCTTCATCCAAGGCCTGCGAGTACACCGCAGGGGTTGCAGGTACCAGAATGGCCCGTACCGTATCGGCAATCTTCTTGCCCTGCATGATGGCGGCAGCCACGCGCAGATCCTCGATACGGCCATTGGTACAGGAGCCGATATAGATCTGATCCACCGGTGTGCCAGCCATCTCGCTGATATCCTTCACGTTATCCGGCTTGTAACCAAAAGTGACCTGGGGCTCAAGCGTGCTCACATCCAGTTCCAGCACCCGCTCGTACCAGGCGTCCGGGTCTGAATGCCAGCGCTTGAACTCAGCAGCCGCTGCCTCGGGCGAATCGTATTCATCCTTGATAAAGGGCCAGAGGTACTGGGCGGTCACCAGATCAGGCATGCACACACCTGAGGTGCCGCCTGCCTCCACCGCCATGTTGCACAGAGTCATGCGGGAGGCCATGTCCATCTGCTCGACCACTGGGCCGGTAAATTCAATCACCTTGTCCGTGCCGCCATTGACCGTGAGCTGCTTGATGATGTTCAGGATAATATCCTTGGCATAGACGCCCTTGGGTATGGTGCCGCTCACCTCCACTTTGAGGGAACGGGGCGCGCGGAAGGCGCACACGCCTTTGAGGATGCCCACCTCAAGATCAGTAGTGCCAACGCCTGCGGCAAAGGCGCCAAAGGCGCCATGGGTGCAGGTATGGGAATCGCCCATGATAACGGTATTGCCCGGGCGAATGAAGCCTTTTTCCGGAAAGAGTGCGTGGCAGACCCCATTGCGGCCAATATCAAAGAAATCGGTAATGTTGTGCCGCCGGGCCCATTCGCGCATGATCTTGGCCTGCATGGCGGTTTTGGCATCCTTGGGCGGGGTGACATGGTCAATCACCGCCTTGATGCGCTTGGGATCACAGACCCGGTCCATCCCTTTTTCCATGAGATCCATGATGGCGATCGGCGTGGTGATCTCATGGCACATGATGACGTCAATATCCAATACCATGTTGCCAGGGGTTGGGGTATCCCGCAGATGGGCGTCGAATATCTTTTCGGTGATGGTTTTGCCCATGTTTCAAGCTCCTGATAAAAATGAAAAAAGACAAAGTTATGGCCAATATATTCTGCTCAACAGAGCTGTACGCTTAAAGCCAGGCAGCACGAGAAAAAATCGCAGCGCAGAAAATTTCCAGATTGGTACCGAAATTCACCAGCATTTGCGCAGTGGCTGGAAAAACTGTACAAGAACTTCCGGGCAGCGTATAGTGCGGGACTTGCACGCAAAAAAAGCGGAGCAGCGGGTTGAGGCGACTCTGCTACTCCTTTTCCTTGAAAGCCAGCCCAGCATAAGAAGAGTATCGTATGCGGTTTTTCCTGCAGCCCTGCGTTCTTGTTGCCCTGCTTCTACTTCCCTGGCCGCTCCTGGCCGCCCACGGGCTCAGCATTGATGGCGTGCTTAAATACCCGGAGGGCTTTACCCGATTCGACTACACCTCGCCCCAGGCCAAGTCAGGCGGACACCTCAATTTACACGACCTGGGCAGCTTTGACAAGATGAACCCCTTCACCTTAAAAGGGGTGCCGCCTCGCGGACTTACCAGCTATGTCTTTGAAAGTCTGGCGGTTCCAAGCCTGGACGAACCCTTTGCCGAATACGGACTCA
>CAZEIT010000142.1:0-3639 GCA_964512515.1 uncultured Desulfobulbus sp. | reverse complement strand
GGATATTGAACTGGCCGGGGATAAAAAATCTGTCACCTTCACCATAAACAGTCGCGCAGCCTTTTCCGATGGCAGGCCGGTCACTGTGGAAGATGTGCAATTTTCCCTGGATACGCTCAAAAGCAACCAGGCCCATCCCTTTTACCAAATCTATTTCCGCGACATTGAACGGGCAGAAATTCTGGACCCTCGCCGCATCCGTTTCTACTTCGTCCGGCCCAACCGGGAACTGCACATGATTGCCGGACAACTGCCGGTGCTCAACAAAGCATTTTACACCACCCACCCCTTTGATGCCGCAGGCGCAGGCGCCATGGTCGCGCCGGTTGGCAGCGGCCCCTACCTCATTTCTCAGGTAGTGCCGGGCAAACTGATCAGTTACAAAAAAAATCCCAACTACTGGGCCAGCGAACACCCCACCCGCAAGGGCATGTTCAATTTTGACACCATCACAATCAAGTACTACAAAGACCCGGTGGTCGGCCTGGAGGCATTCAAGGCCGGTGAATTTGACTTTACCTTTGTTAATATCGCCAAGCAGTGGCAGCGTGATATGCGCGGCCGCCGCTTTGACAATGGCGAACTGGTGAAAAAAAATATCCCGCACCACAACAATGCCGGCATGCAGGCCTTTGTCTTCAACACCAGAAGACCGCTTTTTCAGGATGTGCGGGTGCGGCAGGCCCTTGGCCTGGCCCTTGATTTTGAATGGACCAACGCCAGTCTTTTCTTCTCCCAGTACACCCGCAACAACTCCTATTTTTCTAACTCCATCTACGCTGCCGAAAACCTGCCGAGCGAGGCAGAGCTGGAGCTGCTGAACCCCTGGCGAGCGCAACTGCCGCCGGAAGTGTTCAGTCAGCCTCTGAACCCACCCAGCACTACCCCGCCCGCAAGCCTGCGCCAAAATCTCCTCAAGGCCAAAAAACTGCTGCAGGAGGCTGGCTGGCAAGTAGAGGATGGAATTTTGAGAAACAGCAAAGGCCAAGCATTCCGTTTTGACATCCTTTTGGTGGACAATGCCTTTGAACGGGTGATGGCGCCTTATGCCAACAATCTGAAAAAACTGGGAATTGTGGTGGAGTACCGTAGCATCGATCCCAGCCTCTACACTGACCGGGTCAAAAACTTTGATTTCGACATGGTAGTCAGCTCCTTTGGCCAGTCCCAATCACCTGGCAATGAACAACGCGATTACTGGAGCGGCCAGGCCGCGGAGCAGCAGGGTTCGCGCAACCTGGCCGGCATCAGGAGTCCGGTGGTGGATGCCTTGATCGAGGCAATCATCTATGCCGATACCCAGGAAAAACTCACCATTGCCTGCCGTGCCCTCGACCGGGTTTTGTGGTATGGATACTATATGGTGCCCAACTGGTATCTGGCCAGCCACCGGCTGACCTATGCCTCCTGGTTGCGGCAGCCGCAAACGCTGCCGCTGTATTTCAGCGCTGACCAGTGGCTGGATACCTGGTGGCGTGAATAACTGCGAAAAAAGCAGGAGGGGTGAAGGGCCTTATGAGTGCGGTATCTGAAAAAGCGGGCAAAGAACAGCAGTGGATATTCCAGACCGGCAAAGAAATATACCAGTTTTTCACCCGGGTGAAGGGACGTTTGCAGGGCATTCAGGTCTTTGCCCTGGTGGGCAAGAGCGGCACCGGCAAGAGCTTTCGGGCCAAGCTGCTGGCCGAGAAACTGGATGCACCTTATATCATCGATGACGGCCTGCTCATTCATGACACCGCCATTCTTGCAGGCAAGTCGGCCAAGCAGGAAAAAAACTATATCAGCGCCATCAAAACTGCACTTTTTTCCGATCAGGAACACCGGGATGAAGTCGTGCGGATCATCCAGGAACGAAAAATCAAAAAAATTCTGCTTCTGGGCACCTCGGAAAAAATGGTGACCAGGGTTGCCGAAGCACTGGAACTGCCGCCCATCAGCCAGATTATCCGCATTGAGGAAATCGCCAGTCAGCAAGACATTGAAAATGCCATCAAGTCCCGCTTTGAAGAGGGCAAACACGTTATTCCGGTGCCGGCCATCGAGATCAAGCGCGCCTTTATCCAGAACCTTACCGATACCATCCGCATCTTTTTCAAAGGCGCTACAAGCAGCGACGGCAGCAAGAAGTCGCGGTTTTTCGAAAAATCCGTGGTGCAGCCCGATTTCCATGAAAAGCGCACTCCGGGCGCGGTCACCATTTCCGAGGCAGCACTGAGCCAGATGATTATCCACTGCGTGGACGAGTATGACGATGATATTCTGGTGCGAAAGATCAAGGTGAAGATCAGCCGCAGCGGCTATGGCATTGATTTGGCCATTGATGTGCCCTTTGGCAAGACTTTGGCTGGTGGCTTGCATGGTTTGAGAAGTTACATCCTCAACAATATCCAGAAATACACCGGTATTGTCATTGATCATCTGAAAATTGAAGTGGAAAAGGTGACCCAGCGCAAGCCCAAACTGCCCAAAAAACAGTAACCGCTGGCAATGCTCCTCTTGCAAACCGGCAACAGCCTGCTCCGCTTGGAGGGACGGACACGGGCGCGGTCAAATTTTGCTGCACAGCTTCCTGTTGCTCCGCACTTTAGGGCTTGACGCCAACCGCAAAGTTTTGTTAAGTCAATCGTATTTTATGAGTTTCGGGTGCTGAATCGCTGTTCATTTGCTGGTCTTCATGAAGCGCCCAGCGCGGGCCTGCGCCCGCAGAGCCGCATGCAATATGCGGCCGAGCCGTAATACTGGGCAATCATTTGAGCGTGCAGTGTGCGGATTCTCCGCCCCCTTGTCGTACTCGGTCACCTGGGAAGCAGTCTCTTTCAACCTCTCTTGGCGGTTGGTCATTTTAATGGCCGGAGCCGCCGCACAAAGGATGCGTCTATGAAAATTCACGAGTATCAGGCCAAAGAACTATTCCGAAAGTACAATGTGTCCACCCCCAAGGGCAAGCTTGCCACCACCTCGGCGGAAGTCGAGAAGATCGCAGACGAGTTCGGTCTGCCGGTAGTGGTGAAAGCACAGGTGCACGCGGGTGGACGCGGCAAGGGCGGCGGCGTCAAGTTGGCTAAGACCAAGGCCGATGTCAAGCCCGTGTCTGATTCCATCATCGGCATGACTCTGGTCACCAAGCAGACCGGAGCCCAAGGCAAGAAGGTGCGCAAGGTACTGGTGGAAGAGGGCCTGAACATCAAGAAGGAACTCTATCTCTCCATCATTCCTGATCGTGAAACCGCCACCGTGGCCATTGTCTGCAGCCAGGACGGCGGCATGGACATCGAGGAAGTGGCCGCCAAGACCCCTGAGCGGATTATCACCGTGAACATCAGCCCGGTTACCGGCATTCAGAGCTTCCACCTCAATCAGGTCAACTTTGGCCTTGAGCTTGAGAAGGACCTGCACAAGCAGATGAGCGCCCTGGTGCGCAACCTCTACAAACTCTTTGTTGATTACGACTGCTCCATGGTGGAGATCAATCCACTGATCATCACTGCCGAAGGCAATATCCTCGCCTTGGACGCCAAGATGGAATTTGATTCCAACGCCATCTTCCGTCATCCCGATGTCTTGGAAATGCGCGATATCGACGAAGATGATCCGGTTGAATCCGAAGCCTCCTAATATGGCCTCATCTACATCAAC
>CAZEIT010000141.1:0-6197 GCA_964512515.1 uncultured Desulfobulbus sp. | reverse complement strand
GCGACTGGAAGCTGAATACCTGGGGGAGCGCAGCCGCAATACCCTAAAATCACGGGAAAACCGCCTGCTTTCCATTGCTGACCGGTTGGCGCAGAGTAAGAGTTTGCGCGCTATCCTTGCCGCCAACACGGACCAGAACGGCAGGATCGACGCAGACCTTATCGGCTTAAAGGAGAGGACAAGTTCTGACCTGTACGACTTTGTCCTCATTTTCGAGGATACAGGCCGTCTGGTCCATGAGGACGCAGTTGCTGTTGTTACGGCTCAGGGGCTGCGCAATGCCCAAACTACCGTACAGGAAGTGGCGCAACTGGCGGATCAATTCAAAGAGCGGCTTACCGTTGGTGACCGCCCCTCCATGACTGGTTTTTTTCTGCCCCAAAGCGGGATTCCTGTTCTGCTTGCAGTAGCTCGGGTTCTACCCCAGGAGCAGCAACCTGACGCTTCACCAGGGCTGCTCATTTTAGGCTGCTACCTTGATCATGCCTTAATTCGCGCAATCAATGCCGAAAAAGAGCTGACCATGCGGATTACTCCTGTAAACGGAATGCAAAGCCTTGCCGCTCCTCAAAAAATTCAGGAATATTTCGCCTCCCATGGCAATGATACATTGATCACTCCAGTGGATGCTTACACCAACGCTGGTTATGCTCAGTTATCCGACATTTTCGGCCACCCCGCCCTGATTCTCGAAATAAACCGCAATAGAACAATTTTTCAGCAGGGCATGGCCCAATGGCAGCAAATAGTTACAGCGATTCTTGCCGCCCACTGCATACTTCTGCTGCTGTTACTCATCCTCCTGCACCGCATGATCTTCAGGCGGCTGCGCCGGCTTGCACTGGATATTGATGCGCTTGCCGCTGTAGGCCACGCAGGCTCCCGCGTACAAGTACAAGGCAACGACGAAATTGCCTGGCTGGCCGAACGCCTCAACAACATGCTGGCAACCCTGGACCAATGCCAGGCCTGGCAAAACAATAATGAAGCATACCTGAATCAAGTACTCAACTCTATCCACAGCGGGGTCATGGTGGTCGATGCCACAACCCGTACCATTATTGGAATCAATGCCAGTGGTGCTGCCATGGTCGGCCTCTCCCCCCAGGAGATCACTGGCAACATCTGTCATCAGTTTCTCTGCCCGGCAGAACTGCATGCCTGTCCGGTATTGGATCATAAAGAACAAATTGACCTGCGCGAGCGTATCCTTCTGCGCGCTGATGGCAAAAAAATACCCGTCCTCAAAAGCGTGGCGGCCGTGGACAAGGACGGCAGCCGATTGCTCATTGAAAGTTTCATCGACATCAGCAAGCTCAAACAAGCCGAAGAAGAACTCAAACAAAGTGAAAGCAAATATCGTCGTTTCTTTGAAGAAGACCTGACTGGCAACTGCATCTGGACGGTTGATAGCATTATTCTGGATTGCAATCCTGCCTTTGCCCTTCTCCTTGGATATGACACTGTGGAGGCCGCGAAGGATGCGGGAATGCTTGAGCACTGCTACACCTGCGGTCAGCGGGATGATCTGCTTGCTTTACTGAAGGAGAAAAGATCAGTTGAGCGCATGGAATGCACGCTACGGCACAAAAGCGGTATGCCTGTGCACTGTGTAGCTAATATTTTTACCAACTACGATAGTGATGGCACTGTCAAGGAGTTGCGCGGTTATTTTTTTGACGATACCAAACGCATCCTGCTTGAACGGCAAAATCACCAACTGGGGAAGATAGATGCCCTGGGTGCCCTTGCCTCTGGTCTGGCCCACGATATCAACAATATCCTGGCAAGTATTAAGGGCAATGCAGATCTTGTCTTCGCTACAGCCGAGGATATTCTGCCCGTACAGGCCAGACGCGCCATGGAAGATATTCTCAGGGCTGGCGAACGGGCCCAGGGTTTGACCAGTCAGGTGCTCACCTTTAGCCGGCCTCTGGAAAAACCCATTCAAACAGTGTGTCTTGCCGACATACTCAGTGAAACCCTGCAGATCCTGGCTGCAACCTTGCCTGCGACCGTGCATCTTGACGCGCAGATCCACTCCCAAGGCTCCACGCCGGCAGGCGCAAACGAACTGCATCAGGTCATTATGAACCTGTGTGTCAATGCGATTCAGGCCATGCAAGTACGAGGCGGCACACTGCGTATCATGCTGGATGAGATGGATCAGCCTCCACAATCCCGTCTCCTGCCAGAAGGCTGTTCGACCAAGCGCATGCTCCGCCTCCGTATTGATGATACCGGCTGCGGCATTGCGCCCCATCTGGTGGAGCGTATATTTGATCCATTCTTTACCACCAAAACCAAGGAAATGGGTAATGGCTTGGGCCTGTGGCTGGTGAAGAGCCATGTTACCGCCATGCAGGGGCAAATTTCACTGCAATCACAGCCTGGCCAGGGAACATCCTTTATTCTCACTTTCCCATTGTGCAATGAGCCACAGCCCCCTCCCGCCGCAGAAGCACATGCCCTGCCCCTTGGTCACGAGCAGATTGCCCTTGTTGACGACAACCCTTTTATCCTTGAGGTCTGCACTGCCATGCTGCAGCACCTCGGGTATAGCGTATACCCGTTCCCAGAGGCCGATAAAGCGCTTGCTACGCTGAGCAGTGGAGAGATATCTGTAAGCCTGCTCATCGTGAGCAACAGCATGTCCAGCATGGATGGTTTTACCTTGGTTCGCCGTTTGAGGGAGAGCGGCTTTGACTGTCCTGTTCTTCTCTGCCAGGAAAAAGGTGACTTTGCAAATCTGGAAGAGGCTGGCATCAACGGTATTCTCCACAAGCCGGTGGATATGGAACAACTGGCAAAAAGTATTCGTCTTACCCTTGATAGTGGCTGAGCTTTTGCGGATAATGCACGAACGTAATATTGCATGCACAGGAAAGCATGGCGAGCTGTTTTGGCATTCCAGCAAAAAGCCTTCTCTGCTGGTATCTCGGCAAACAATTCGCTTCCCCAGAAGGGAGGGCTCCTGTATATTGCATATAAAAGATCAAAAACATTCTCATTGAAGCGAGTAAAAACGGTCGGCATGAACCATAAACTACAGGAGAAACGCATGAAAAAAATGGAATGGAGCCCGGAACTTGAAACCGGCATCCCAGAGGTCGACACACAGCACAAACGCATTGTCAATCTGGTCAACCAGATGCAGGAGGCTCGGTTAAACAAAGACATGGAAACGGTTGCCTCGGTAATCACCGAGATGGTTGACTACACCCTCTCGCATTTTGCCTTTGAAGAGGCGTTAATGGAAGATGCCCGTTACCGTTTTCTAGGGCCGCACCGGCGGGTGCACGAATTGTTTGCCATGAAAATACCTGAATTCCAGGCACGCTTTGAGGCTGGTGAAGATATCACCGAAGAACTGCACACCATGTTGGTGCGCTAGCTCTACAACCATATCCGCGGCGATGATCAAGGCTATGTTGAGTCCATCAAAAAGTTTCTCCATGAGGATTCAGTGCCTGATTATACATCCAAATCCTCCAAGACAAATCTCCAAGCGGCCATGCAGGAAATTCAGGCCAACCGATCGTCAGGTTTTTTTACACGCTTAAAGCATGTCTTTTTTCCAAGCCGCAATCAGCTTTAAGCCGGTGCAGGTTTCAGCTCCATGCTTAAAATCATGGAGTTGTGGTGACTAATAAAAAAAACATGGCCAGGGAGCACTCCAGTGAGTGCTCCTCTTCTTCTTCGCAACTAAGGGCAGCCGCCCACCCCAAAGAAGCTGACATAACGACACACGACAGCAAAAGCGTGCAAACTCAGGCCGGGACAACCCCGCCCGAGCAAGACAGGTCTGCCCCCAAAAAAGGAACTGCCAGCAAGAAAACCACAGCCAAATCTGCAACAAAGCCAGCAAAAAAAGCAGCCCATAAAAAGAAAAAGCGGAGTACCAGCAAAAAAAAGAAGCGTCACTCCCTTGCCTTGCAGGTTCTCCTTGTCGGGCTTGAAATGGGTGCTTTGCTGAGCATTGGGGTTGCGGCACTGATGGTCTTGCTCGGTTACGGCGGCGAGTATCTCACGGGCACGAGCTTTATCTACCATCTCCTGCCCTTTACCCTGGTAGTTTTGTTGCTCATGCTGATTGGTGCGGTGTGTATACGCAGTTGGTGGTTGCTCCGCGCTCTACTTGCCCGTTGGCACCCGGCGTTAGCACCGCTATTGGCTCTAACGCTGGCCATTGGTACCGGCATGCTCATGCAGGGGCCATACTTTACCCGGCCTCTGGCGCAATTCCGTCTGCTCGTGGGTGGTACTGCTGAGATGCGCACCCTCACCCTCAGGCATCAGATATTTGCCGCCTACCGCCGCCTAGATACAAACGAGGTGGCAAAGATGCTGGTGCGCGCCCAGGTCTACGCCCCAGATATCGCGGATGCTGCTCGTATTTTTGGCATAGATGCGGATATCCTCAACGGTCTTGCAGCGGCAGAATCCTCCTTTTACCCGCGCACCAGCGCAGATGGCGGCCAGGGGCTGTTCCAAATCACCAATATTCCGGCAGAGGCTCAAAAACAGGCACTTGATCATCTCGGCAGCGGCAGCGCCGACATGGCGGTACATCGGCACAATACCTTTGCGGCAGCCGCAACCTTACGTTATTATCTCAAACAAATGAATGGTAACATGGTGCTGGCGCTTCTAGCTTACAACATCGGCCCGGCCAATGGCGGCCTGTGCCACATCATGGAGCGTTACAGCGCCACGGATTTCATCACCATTCAGCCTTATCTACAGGAGAAACCGAGAAATTACCCTGTACGAGTATTATCCTTTGCCTTGGCCTTCCGCGTCAACAAGGTGGAACAGCGCCTTTTGCCCTATGAAGATGGACTCAATGCCATCCGCGTGCAGCACATCGGCATTCCAGGGCTGTGATGGGTTGCAGGCTGTAAATGGGGCGCTGCAGTATCTGTTATCTAGCCTAAGGATGAGCTATGCTACAATTTCATGTAAATCAAGCGAGTTGCATTCAATGCGGAGCTTGCGCTAACGATTGCCCGACAGGCATCATCACCATGGCCGCAACCGGCCCTGCCATCGCGGCAGACAAACAGGCTTTGTGTTACCGCTGCCAGCACTGTCTTGCTATCTGCCCTACCGGTGCACTCTCAATACTCGGCCTGCAGCCCGAGAACAGTATCGCTCTAGCCTCGCATCTCCCCACTGCAGAACAGATGGCTGCCCTCATTAAAGGCAGGCGCTCTGTGCGCCACTACGCCGAAGAAGACCTTGCTCCAGAGCTTATTGTCCGGCTGCTGGAAACCGCCTGGCACGCGCCAACCGGGGTCAATGCCCGACAAGTACGCTTTACCGTGATTGATACTCGCGCAAAGCTACAGCGCTTCAGGGAAACGATTCTCCAAGGACTGGCGGAACTAGGCGCAAGCAACACCCTGCCAGCGCATATGGAACGCTTCCTGCCCTTTGTGCAGGCATGGCGGGAGGAACAAAGAGATGTTATTTTTCGTGACGCGCCTCACTTGGTGCTGGCCTCGGCCCCCAAGGATGCACCCACTCCGATGCAGGATTGCCTTATCGCGCTGAGCTATTTTGAACTTTATGCTCAGAGCTGCCAGATCGGCACAGTGTGGGCCGGACTGGCCTACCTGGCTGTGGAGGTGCTGCTGCCGCGTTTACAGAAGATGCTGGAATTGCCCGCAAATCACCAAATCGGCTACGCCATGCTCTTTGGCAAACCTGCTATCCACTATGTACGCGGGGTACAGCACGAAAACGCCCCTATCCACTATGCCACGTGTTGACAGAGTAGAGAAGAACAGGATGTTGTCAGCACAACCAGTCAATTGCTGATTATTCCATCTCTCCACTTCTGGCTTGACAATGAAAACACAGGTGAGGTAAGGAGCCTATCTACACAATCAATGAAAAAGCCGGAGTGGTGAAACTGGTAGACGCACTGGACTCAAAATCCAGCGGGGGTAACCCCATGTCGGTTCGATTCCGACCTCCGGCACCAGTAAAATCAAGGGGTTGCAGATTTATGTCTGTAACCCCTTTCCTTATTTGCTTGCAAAAACTTGCATGGTTGGGATGCCTGGCATTCTGTCATGTTTATTCGCATGGCTTCATTTTTTGGTTGCTCGGCGGCATGTTGGTGTAAATTTTTTTGCCGTTCTCATCTACCCAGCAATTGATTGTGCTTCCTCTTCGATTCAACTGCTCTC
>CAZEIT010000140.1:1164-6201 GCA_964512515.1 uncultured Desulfobulbus sp. | reverse complement strand
TGTGCCGGTATCCTGGCAGAAGGGCAGCACAAACTCGGAGGAAACCTCGGCATTACGCAGCATGGAAAAGGCCACCAGTTTGTCATTTTCAGAGGCCTGTGGGTCGTTGAAAATATTGGCTACCTGCTCGTTGTGCTCTGGCCGCAGCAAAAAAGATACTTCCCGCATGGCTTCTTTGGCCAGCACCTTCAGCGCCTCGGGGTCGACCTTGAGCATCTCGTCGCCGTTAAATTGTGTCACGCTCACATACTTTTCCGAACCTTCCAGACGACGGTACTTGGTGGTGTCCTGGCCGAGGGGAAAGGGATCTTGATAGACAAAATTGCTCATGGAATCACTCCTTTCAGTTAGAGAAAACAAAGGGGCATTACTGGTGCAGCAGAGGCGACAAACAGCGCTATGCTCCCCGGATCACTGCAGCGTATCAGCAGGTATTCTAGAAGTCATAAATTTTTCTTTTACCCTCTCGTATCAAGAAACACAAGTACGGACAACAGGTTGATACTCAAACCAGTGCCGCCATAACCTGGTTGGCGAGCGGCAACCCCCTATTGGTCAGGGCAAGGTGATTGTCGTTCCATTCAAGCAGGCCCTGGCTCAGAAACTGCTCAAGGACTGGGCCGTAATAGGTGCGCAGATCAAGCTGATAACGTTCTTTAAGGGCTGATATGGAAACACCCTCAAGCATCCGCAAACCCATGATCACGGTTTCACGGAAAGACTCTTCCAGAGTGAGGCGTTCTTCCTCCTGCCAAGCCTCCTGGCCGCTCGTGGCAAGGTGGTGATAGCGCTCAAGCCCTGGCGGGATGGTGAAGCGGCAGCCTCCAAAGGAGGAAACAGCGCCGGGGCCCAGTCCTAAATAGGAGCCGTTCTGCCAGTAGTTGATATTGTGACGGCAGCGGTGGCCTTCGCGAGCGTAGTTGGAGATTTCGTAGCGGGAAAGCGGGCTTGTGCTGATGAGCGAGGCGGTACAGGCCATCATGGCCAACACTTCATCTTCACTGGGCAGTTGTACCGTGCCCTGCCTGAGTGCTGTATGCAGCGGGCTCGGCTCTTCCGGGGTGAGTTCATAGAGGGAAAGATGGTCCGGCTCAAGCGTCAGGGCCATCTCCAGGCTGGCCTGCCAAACTGCTGGCCTTTGATCGGGCAGGGCGTACATCAGATCTAGACTGATGCTTGTAAAACCTGCCCTCTTCGCCTCAAGCATCGCCTCTTCAGCCTCAAGCGCACTGTGCATACGGCCCATCCGCCTGAGTTCATGGTTATGAAAGGACTGCACTCCTATGGAGAGGCGATTAAAACCTGCCTGACGCAAGGCCAGCAAATCCCCTGCCTGTACAGTGCCTGGATTGACCTCTAGGCTGATTTCGGCATCCTCTACGCAGTTGAGCATGCCTAGACAAGCATTCAGGATCTGGCCAAGCAGCGCGGGCGGCAACAGCGAAGGTGTGCCACCGCCAAAGAACACTGTGTTAAAGTGCATCCCTTGCACGAGTGGTTCCTGGGCTAGTTGGGCCAGATGCGCCAGAACCGCCTTCAGGTAGCGCGCAGCATCACCGCGCTGTGGAGGAAAGGAATAAAAACTGCAGTAGGGGCATTTGCGCCGGCAAAAGGGGACATGCACATAAAGCCCTGCTGCGGCAGGCTGTGCAGTGCGCTCAAGCATCTCAGCCAAGGGAGCCTAGCATGGCGCTGCACTGGGAGCGGATTGTGGTCATCAGGCCCTCTTCGGCAAAACTGAAGACCCTGTCGCCCGCGCCCACAATAAGATGATCGAGCAGGGTGATCTGTAAAAAAGAGCCGAGCAGGTAGATGTTTCTGGTCAGATTTTTGTCTTGTTCAGAGGGGTTGAGGCTGCCGGAGGGATGGTTGTGGGCCAGTACGAGGGCGCTGGCATTATAGCGCAGGGCAGTTTTGATCAGTTCGCGCGGGTAAATGGTATTGACGTTGATTGTGCCCTCGGCCACCACCTCGCTGGTGATGACCGCATGGCTGCTGTCCAGAAAAATGACACTGAGCACTTCATGCTTAAGGCCGCGCATGCTGTGAATAAGGTAATCTGCCACCTCTCTGGCCGAGCGCAAATAGTGCTTACCGGTAATGCGCTGCTTGAGGTAACGGCGGGCCACACCCTGGATAAATTGCAGGGCAAAGATGTTCTTGGGGCCGATACCCTTGATCTGCTGCAGTTCCTGCGGCGCAGCATCGAGCACGGCGGGCAGACCCTGGAACTGAGCCAGGGCTGCGCGGGCAGCGTCTTTGCAATCGGAGCGCGGCGTGCCGAAGGTGAGCAGCAGTTCGATCACCTCACTGTCGGTAAAAGCCTCGATACCGTGCGCAAGAAATTTGTCACGCAGCCGCTGGCGGTGCCCTTCTCCTTTATGAACCTGGCTTCCCTGTTCCACAACAAGCGCAGTGAGAGCCGTTCGGCTCTCAGCCCAATTCCTGCCGAAACAGGTTGTTGGCCAGTTGCGGGTTGGCCTTGCCGCTGGTTTTTTTCATGCGCCGGCCCACCAAAAAGCCCAGCACTTTTTCCTTGCCCTCGCGGAACTGCGGAGCCTGGTCCGGATTGGCGGCAATGAGCTCCTGCACCAGGGCTATAAGCTCATCTTCGTTGCTCATCTGCACCAGACCCTTTTGCTGTACAATTTTTTCCGGATCGCCACCGCCTGCGAGCATATCTGCAAAAACACCCTTGGCTATTTTGCCCGAGATAGCCCCACTTTCAACCATGTTTATCAGTTTGCCCAGTTCCTGTGGCTGAACAGGGCAGGTATTGATCTCTTCGGCGGTGAAGGCGCGCAGCAGTTCAGTGCCGATGAAGTTGGCCAGTTTCTTGGGCTGTTTACACGCCAGGTTGGCCGCTTCAAAAAAATCGGCCAGATCGCGTGAGGTGGTCAGCAGTTCGGCATCATACTCGCCCAGGTCATAGTCCTGCATAAAACGGGTGCGGCGCGCATCCGGCAGTTCCGGCAGGATGTCCTTAAGGGCATTGATCATGGCTTCATCAAGGCGCACCGGCACCAGATCAGGATCAGGAAAGTAGCGGTAGTCGTGCGCCTCCTCCTTGCCGCGCATGGGTTCGGTGCGGTTCGTATCCGGGTTCCACAACAGGGTCTCCTGGGTAATGCTGCCGCCATCTAAAAGCACGTCGCGCTGACGCCGCTGCTCATACTCAAGGGCCAGTTGCACGTTGCGAAAAGAGTTCATGTTTTTCAGCTCGGTGCGGGTACCGAACTTTTCCTGGCCGCGCGGCCGCAGAGAGATATTGGCGTCACAGCGAAAACTGCCTTCCTGCATATTGCCATCGCAGATATCCAGATAGCGCACAATGGCGTGTAACTTTTTCAGATAGGCAACCGCCTCTTCAGGCGAGCGCATATCCGGTTCGCTGACAATTTCCAGAAGCGGGGTGCCTGCCCGGTTCAAATCAACATAGCTCACGGCCTCCTGTTCATCGTGCACTAGCTTGCCTGCATCCTCTTCCATGTGGATGCGGGTGATGCCAATGGTCTTACTGTTCCCTTCCACCTCGATTTCAAGTTTGCCGTGCTCGGCAATGGGCAGCTCGAACTGGGAAATCTGATAACCCTTGGGTAGATCCGGGTAAAAGTAGTTCTTGCGGGCAAAGCGGTTTTCCCGGTTCAGGCTGGAGTCGGTAGCCAGACCAAGCTTGATGGCCGATTCCACTACCCTACGGTTCAAGACCGGCAGGGTGCCGGGCATGGCCAGGCAAATCGGGCAGGTATGGCTGTTTGGCGGTGCGCCAAAGGCGGTGGAGCAGCCGCAAAAGATCTTGCTCTTGGTATTCATTTGGGCATGTACTTCCAGCCCGATCACGGTTTCAAATTCCATATGGCTAGACGAAAAACATTAATGGGTGAGGTGTTGCGAGCCTTCTGCGATCCAGGTGCGTATCTGGGCCAGTTCCTGCGGCCATTTTTGCGGTGAGGCGCGGATATCAATAAAAACAGTAAACAGATCAAGCACCAGGCTTGAGAGAAGCTCAAACAGGGCAATGCGCTCAAGCAGCCGGGCCTCCAGGTGTTCCGGGCCTTCGCCCTCATCGCTGCGGTCAACGGTCTTGGGCAGGCGGATGTTGCGGAACTCAAACAGGGCCGCAGTCAAAGTGACTCCGAATTCATGGTCATTCCAGCTCAGGCGCAGGCGTGCCTGTTCCGGCTTTTTGGCCAGGCTCAGGCCGGCTCTGGCCTCTTTGAGTTCGGTTTGCAGGCCGCGGCAGATCACCTTTTCCCGCTCTTCGCCATCGCCATATTCAAGCAGCATGTGCTTTTCAAAAATTACGGTGACATCGCCCCGCCCAGGCAGATTGACGCTGCCGCCGCGCTCTTCGGATTTGTACCAGAGCCAGGTGAGAAATTCCTGACCAAGAAAGCGTTTTTCCGTTATCAGATCAACCAGATCCATACTTGATTTGTGCGCTATTGTAAGATGGTGGGTGGTAAAAATGGTTTATTGTTCTGCAGCAGGCGCAGCATCCTGAACAACCGCCGTGCCTGCACGGTTTTGGCCAAGCTGTGTCCTGATTGTCTCGGCTTCGCGATGGTACTGATCTGCCTCTTCGGGCCTGCCCTGCTGCCGAGAGAGATGACTCAGCTCCTTCATAAGATCGGCCACTACCGGATGTTCGTGCCCGTGCAGATTTTCGTTACTGGCAAGGCTCTTCAGGCAGTACTGTTCTGCAAGCGCATATTCACCGCGCAGAAGATAGGCCCGGGCCAAGGCCGCCCAGGTTCCGGCCAGGAACGGATGGTCCTGGGGCAGGTAGCGTTCCTGGATGGCAGCCAAATGCTGGTAATGGGCCAGGGCTTCCTTTTCAAGGCGCATATCCATGGCCAGGGTGGCGAGTTTGTTTAACACCGGGCCCAGTTGCAGATCCAGCCTGCCCAGGTTGGATTCAAGAATATCCAGGGCGCGGCGGTACAGGCCCTGGGCCTTGTCGTAGGCTCCCTGACTCTCCTGCATTTCCCCGAGTTGGAACCATCCTTGCGCCATTTCCGGATGATTATTGCCAAG
>CAZEIT010000140.1:0-1154 GCA_964512515.1 uncultured Desulfobulbus sp. | reverse complement strand
CTTAATGCGGTCATGGCGCTTTTGTACAGGGGCGCGGCCTGGTCAAAGCGCCGTGCCTTCAGGCTGGTGTAGGCCAGATCCCGCTCGGCCAGAGCCAGGCTAACCGCACTGTGTCCGGGTTGCCGTTTGATCAGGCGCACCCGGCTTTGCTGCCAGCGGGCTGCAGGCTCGTACTGGCCAAGAAGGTGGGCCAAGTCGCCGGCCAGGCGCAGGTATTCAATATTATCGGGAAAGATGCGCAGGGCCCGGGTGTAGCGACTGAGGGCAAGAGGCAAGTCAATACGTTGTTCAGCCAGGCGAGCACTGAGTACGGCGGCCTGCGCCGTAAGCGTGGGCTTGTTTTGCGGCTCCTGGCTGAATTGATCCAAAAATGCTTCAGCTTCTCTGGTTGAGGCTTTGTGCAGCAGGATGTGCCGAATCTGCCCTGCCTGAGATTCGGGCCTGCTGGTGGCCAGCCTGGCAAGAAACCTGGCAGTCTCTTCGTGGCAGGCAAGCTCTTCCTGATAGCTTGTCTCCAGGTTGGCAGTGCGCTCGTTAAGGAGGTGCAACTGCTTGTGCAGGAGGTCGCTTTCCGCTCCTGTCCCTGCCTTGCCATCCAGAGATTCCAGTTTGAGACGCGTGGTGGCGGCCAGGGCCTGCAGTCGGGCTGTAAAAACCTCCCGCAGCAGGGCCGCACCCGTTTCATTGTCGAATTGTCCGGCATTTTCTTGGGCTGATTCCTGTACCATTGCCTCTGTAGACACCTGCGGATACACAGGACTTGGCTTGGCAAGGGCTTTGTTGTCCTCCACGTCCTCTGTAAACACCGTGGCGCGGCTTTCATCGACTGCGTCAACTGCTGCATCTGTAGGAAGGGCAGCAGCAGCCACTTTTGCCCCGCGGTGCTTTTTTTGTTTGCGCACACGCCTGCTCAGCGCAAGCAGCAGGAGTGCGCCTAGAGCGAGGAGTATCAGCCAATTCATTGGGTCCATTAAGGTACCTTAGGGCATCTGCTGAAATGCGGTGCTGCTTTAAAGCAACACTGCCGGTTGCAGATTGTCGAAGTTGGGCTGAACTTCGGCGCTGGCCAGCCGCTGGCCAGCCAGCCAGGGGATTTGCAGAATCAGGGCCAGGCCAAAGGTCTCTTTGAAGAGATCTTCCAACAGGGCTATGAC
>CAZEIT010000139.1:0-6201 GCA_964512515.1 uncultured Desulfobulbus sp. | reverse complement strand
CAAAATGCTGGTCAGTCTCCCTTTGCGGCCCTTGCCGGTTGGGTGGCAAAAAAAACGACATAACAATTGATATATACTTCATGGCCGGTAACGATTCCGGCCATTAACCATTCTGTGGAGGATACAATGGCCCTGCCAAAACGAAGACATTCCCGTTCACGCACCCGGATGCGCAGGGCGCATGACGCGCTAAGCAAACCCCAGGTAAGCACCTGTCCGGAATGCGGTGAACCCAAGATGCTGCATCAGTTGTGCGCTGGTTGTGGTATGTACAAGAACAAGCGAATCGTTCAGTTTGAAGAAGAACTGTAACAGGTTTATACGTCAGTGAAAGTTGCCCTGGATGCCATGGGTGGCGACACCGGCCCTGATGTGGCGGTGCAAGGAGCCTTGGCTGCAGTTCGTACCTTGGATGACATCAAGGTCATTTTGGTTGGTCCGGAAGAATTACTCCAGGCCAGGCTGAAAGAGCTTGCCCGAGGTGATAGCGCTGCACTGACGCGCGTGTCCGTGCATCCGGCAAGTGAAGTCATCACCATGCAGGACGTGCCGGTGGATGCAATCCGCAGGAAAAAGGACGCCACGGTTGTGGTCGGCTTTGATCTGGTTAAGACGGGCCAGGCGGATGCCATGGTTTCTGCCGGTAATTCCGGGGCCACTATGGCTGCCGCGGTCAAGAAACTGGGACGCCTGCCAGGTATTTCCCGGCCAGGGATTGCCAGTTTCTTCCCTACGGTGAAGAAACCGGTCATGATCATGGATATTGGTGCCAATGTTGACTGTCGAGCCCAGCATCTATACCAGTTTGCAGTCATGGCCTGTTCCTGCGCGCGGCTGCTCCAGCAAAACCCGCAACCCAGGCTGGGCCTCCTCAGCATAGGCGCGGAAACCGGCAAGGGCAATGCCCTGGTCAAGGAAACCTATCCACTTTTGCAGGCCAGCCCGCTTAATTTCATTGGCAACGTGGAAGGCCGCGATGTCTATCGTGGTGATGTGGATGTGGTGGTTTGCGATGGTTTTATCGGCAATATCCTGCTGAAAACCAGCGAAGGACTGGCCGATGCAGCCTTGCAGATGATCCGCGAGGAAATTTTGAAGAGTTGGCGGGCAAAATTTGGCTACCTGCTCATGCGCGGCGCTCTTTCCCGTTTCAAGAAAAAAGTAGATTACGCGGAATATGGGGGCGCGCCTCTTTTAGGCATCAATGGCACCGGCATTGTCTGCCACGGTTCTTCCAACGGAAATGCCCTGCGTAACGCTATAGCCGTGGCCGCTGATATGAGCCGCCACAATATCAACGCAGCCATTGTGCGCCATTTAAGCGAATATCGAGTCGAACAGGAAAATACAGTATCATGACCAGAGCGGTAATACTCGGCACAGGCTCATGCTTGCCTGAGCGCATTCTCACCAATGCTGAACTTGAGCAGATGGTGGAAACCTCCGACTCCTGGATTCAAAGCAGGACCGGCATCAGCGAACGACGCATCGCCGGCCCAGGGGAGTACCTTTACAAGATTGCCGCCCAGGCCGGGCAATAGGCACTTGATGCCGCCAAGCTGACAGCAGCGGATCTGGATTTGCTGGTGGTCGGTACTGTTTCCCCGCACATCCTTATGCCGTCCACGGCCTGCTTTGTGCAGGCAGAGTTGGAGGCCTTCAACGCCTTTGCCTACGACATCAGCGCCGCCTGCGCTGGCTTTACCTATGGCATTGATCTGGCCAGCAAATATATTTGCGCACAGCCGGATATGAAGGTACTGGTCATTGGGGCAGAAAATCTGTCCACCCGCATCAACTGGGAAGACAGAAATACCTGCATCCTTTTTGGCGATGGCGCTGGCGCTGCAGTGCTCACCGGTGAGAGCGGGGGAGAACGCGGCATTCTAGGGGCTGATCTCCATTCGGACGGCAGGCTCTGGCGTTTGCTCTACACCGAGGGACCGCCCAGCATGAACAAGGATGTGCAGCCACCAGACTGGAAGGGGCCCTTTATCCAGATGAATGGCAGCGAGCTTTTCAAACATGCGGTTCGCCTGATGGAGGGTTCGGTCAAGACACTTTTGGCCAAACATCAGCTCGACATTGGGGATATTGATCTTATGATTCCGCACCAGGCAAATATCCGGATCATCAATAACCTCAAGGATCGCCTGGCAGTGCCGGAAGATAAGGTGTTTATCAACTTGAACCGCTACGGAAACACCTCGTCTGCGAGTATTCCCATAGCCCTGGATGAAGCCCTACACGAAGGCCGGATTCAACCAGGAGATCTTGTGCTTATGTGCACCTTTGGGGCTGGACTCACTTGGGGTGCGTTACTTTTGCGCTGGTAAGAGATCACGATATAAAGAGAGGACCGAGTGGATTATTTTTTCGATGAAACCCAGCAGATGATTGTTGAGACCGCCCGGGAGATCACCAGGGAGAAAATTCTGCCTGTGCGGGCAGAGCTTGACGAGCAAAACGAGTTTCCCCGTGAGATTTTGCACGATATTGCCAAGGCGGATCTGTTCGGCATTTTTGTCCCCGAAGAGTACGGTGGTTTGGGCGGCGGCTGCTATGAAATAGTGCTGGCCATGGAGGAGTTGGCCCGTGGCTGCGTGGGCGTGGCCACCAGCTATGCTGCCAGCGCGCTCGGTATTTTTCCTGTTATTCTCGCTGGTAGCGAGGAGCAGAAGGAAAAATACCTGCCGGATATTGCCACGGGCAGCCGCTGGGCAGCCTTTGGCCTGACTGAAGCCAATGCGGGCAGCGACGCCTCCGGCATCCGTACCATTGCAGTGGAAGACGGCGACTTCTGGGTGCTGAACGGCACCAAGCAGTGGATCACCAATGGCGGCGAATCCGAAATCTATTCCATCGTTGCCCTTACCGATCCCAGCAAGGGCGCGCGCGGTGCCTCTATTTTTATCGTGGAAGACGGTGATCCCGGCTTTTCCTACGGCAAAAAGGAAAACAAGATGGGTATCCGTTCCTCGGCCACTCGCGAACTGATTCTCCAGGATTGCCGCATCCCCAAGGACAGGCTGGTTGGCCGGCGTGGCACTGGTTTTATCACGGTTATGAAAACGCTTGATCTGTCCCGGCCAGGTATTGCCTCCCTTGGCGTTGGCCTAGCCCAGGCAGCCCTGGATGAGGCAGTCATTTACGCCAAGCAGCGGGTCCAGTTCGGCAAGCCCATCATCTCCTTCCAGGCGGTACAACATATGCTGGCGGATATGGCCATGCAGGTGGAGGCAGCTCGCGCCCTGGTTTATGCCGCGGCTCGCCACATCGATAAACATCCAAAGGATATGTCCAAGGCATCTTCCATGTGCAAGGTTTTTGCCACTGATGTGGCCATGAAGGTGACCACTGATGCGGTGCAGGTACTGGGCGGCTACGGCTACATGAAGGAATACCCGGTTGAAAAGATGATGCGTGACGCCAAAATCCTACAGATATATGAAGGCACCAACCAGATCCAGCGCAATGTCATTGGCCAGGAACTGAATAAGGAATACTCCTGATTTACCATGCATATCATAGTTTGCGTCAAGCAGGTGCCGGACGCTAAAGATGTCCGGCTGGATCCCAGAACCAACACCTTGTCCAGGGAAGGGGTCGAGTCCATCATGAACCCCTATGATCGCCATGCCTTGGAAGAGGCGGTGGCCATCAAGGAAAAAATTGGCGGCACAGTGACCGTGCTCTCCATGGGGCCGCCCCAGGCAGAGAGCATGCTGCGGGAGGCCATTGCCTGCGGAGCCGATGAAGGGGTGCTCATTTCAGACCGCGCTTTTGCAGGCGCTGACACTTGGGCAACCTCTTATACCCTGGCCAAGGCCATTCAATCCCTTGCTCCGGCTGATCTTATTCTTTGCGGCAAACAAGCCATTGATGGTGATACCGCCCAGGTCGGACCAGGTTTAGCCTGCCGGCTGAACCTGCCCTACGCCACCTGTGTGCAGAAAACCAGAAGCGTCACTTCGACCAGCATTGAGGTGGAGCGCATGATGGATGACGGCTACGATGTCTTGCGTCTGCCCCTGCCGGCCCTGCTCACCGTGGTCAAGGACATCAACGAGCCTCGGGTTGCGTCCCTCAAAGGCAAGATGAAGGCCAAAAAAGCGGTTTGTACGATATTAAGCGCGGCGGATATTGAAGCTGATCCGCATAGTATTGGTCTTGCCGGTTCACCCACGCAAGTGGTTCGGGTTTTTTCGCCAGAAGCCAGGGGTGACCGCACCATCTTCACCGGCAGCATTGAGGAGCAGGTTGCCCAATTGGTGGCTAGTCTGCGGCCCTATCTGTAATTTGAAGAGAAACGTGATCCATGCTGCGAATCGATTGTGAAAAATGCACGGCCTGTGGCGTCTGTGAGAGCAGTTGCGCCTTTGCCGCCATCACCGTGCCGGATGCCTGCGCCGAGGTGAATGATAACTGCACCCTGTGCGGTGCCTGTGTCGAAAACTGTCCGGAAGGCGCTCTCAGGATTGATGTGGCTGAAAAACGCCGTCAGGATGACCTGGATACCTTCCATGGCATTATGGTCTTTGCCGAATGCCGCCATGGCGTCATGGCGCCGGTTACCTACGAGCTTTTGGGTATTGGCCGTAAATTGGCCAATCAGCGTCAGGTGCCGCTATCCGTGGCCATCATTGGTCAGGATATAGATAAATATAGTGCCCCCCTGATTGCTGCCGGGGCGGATACGGTTATACTGGTGGAGCATGAGGGTCTTGCCCAGTTCCGGGAGGACATCTTCTCCAAGATATTGGCCCGGATTATTCAGGAGCAGAAACCAGAAGTGGTTTTGGCTGGAGCAACAGCAATTGGCCGCTCAGTGATTCCCTACGTGGCCACCTTGGTGGGCGCGGGCCTGACTGCAGACTGCACCCGTCTGGAAATTCGCCAGGAAGACGGCATGCTCCTGCAGACCCGCCCTGCCTTTGGCGGCAACATTATGGCCACTATTGAATGCCCGCATACTCGCCCACAAATGGCAACTGTGCGACCAAAAGTGATGGCCCCTGCCGAACCCGACCCCACGCGCAGCGGCATAGTTTTGCGAATTGAGCCCCTAAAAGAAGAGCTGCGCTCTGCTGCCGAAGTACTTGAAAGCGTGCAAAGCGAAGAAGATCAGGTCAATATTCAGGAAGTTGAAGCCTTGGTTTCAGGGGGCCGCGGCCTGGCCTCGGAAAAAGGCTTTGTTTTGTTACGCGAACTGGCCGCCGAACTCAATGCGGCGGTTGCTGCCTCCAGAGCAGCGGTTGATTCCGGCTGGATCCCCTATCCGCATCAGGTGGGCCAAACCGGCAAAACCGTCAGCCCAAAACTCTACATTGCCTGCGGTATTTCCGGAGCCATTCAGCATGCGGTGGGTATGCAGTCAGCCGAAGTGGTGGTGGCCATTAACCGCGACGCAGACGCACCCATCTTCAATATCGCCACCTACGGCATTGTCGGCGATCTCCACGAGGTGATACCTGAACTTATCCGGCAGCTGCGGGAGGCGAAGAAATGACATCAATTCAGCGCGTCGCCCTAGTTACGGGCGGCAGTCGTGGCATTGGTCGGGCAATCTGTGTGCGTCTGGCCCGCATGGGCATGAAGGTTGGCATCAACTATGTCTCTAATCCAACAGCAGCTGAAGAGACCCTGCGCCTGATCGAGGAAGCAGGAGGCGGGCAGGGTTTTCTTGCCCCCTTTAACGTGGCAGACGCTAGTGCCGTGCAAGAACACATTAAAACCATTCTTGATGTCCACGGTAGGATTGATATTCTGGTGAATAACGCCGGCATCACCCGTGATGGCTTGGTGGCGCGCATGAAGGAGGACGATTGGGACAGCGTCCTTGACACCAATTTGAAAGGTGCTTTTCTTTGCAGCAAGGTGGTCATGCGTGCCATGATGAAACAAAAATGGGGCCGCATCATCAATATTGCTTCTGTGGTGGGCTGTACCGGCAACAGCGGCCAGGTGAATTACAGCGCCGCCAAGGCAGGTCTCATCGGCCTGAGTAAGTCCTTGGCGCGCGAGTTGGCCAGCCGGGGTATTACTGTCAACTGCATTGCCCCTGGCTATATTGTCACCGACATGACTGATTCCCTGGGCGCAGACGTACAGCTTGCCCTCAAGGAGCAGATTCCGCTTGGTGTGCTGGGCACGCCTGAAGATGTGGCTGCAGCTGCGGCTTTTCTGGCTTCAGATGACAGC
>CAZEIT010000138.1:2309-6201 GCA_964512515.1 uncultured Desulfobulbus sp. | reverse complement strand
CCATGACGCCTTTTTTGAAGGCGAGTGAACCGGCAATTTTGAAGGCCATTTCCGAGGAATCGACGTTGTGATACGAGCCATCGATCAGGCTGACCTTCAAATCCACAAAGGGATAACCTGCGATCACACCCTTTTCCATGGCCTCAAGGATGCCTTTTTCCACGGCTGGCCGGTATTGCTGCGGAATAACCCCACCAACGATTTTATCCACAAATTCAAAATGCTCGCCCCTGGCCAAGGGCTCCATTTCAATGGTGCAGTCGCCAAACTGGCCGCGTCCGCCCGATTGTTTCTTATGCTTGCCTTGAACTGTGGTGCGACCCTTCAGAGTTTCACGATAAGCCACCTTGGGCGGCTGCAGTTCAAGTTCGATGCCGAATTTCCGTTTGATCTTCTCGCCGGTCACCTCAAGATGCACCTGACCAACCCCGGAAAGCAGAGTTTGATGGGTCTGCTGCTCGCGGTACAGCTTCAAGGTAAGGTCTTCATCAAGCAGGCGAGTAATAGAGGAGAACAGCTTTTCCTCATCACCCTTCTTGGTGCTGACCGCATAGGCAATCACTGCCGGCAGCGGTTCAAGCGAGGGATAAACAATAGGATTGGCTTCATCGCACAGGGTGTCGCCGGTGGTGGTTTCCTTCAGCTTGGCCACTGCCACGATCATGCCCGGAAGCGCCGCATCCACAGGTTTCTGCTCCTTGCCACACATGATAAAGAGCTGACCGAAGCGCTCGCTTGTATCCTTGTTGGCATTGTAAAAGCTGTCGCCCTTGAGGGTGCCGGAAAATACGCGAAAAATGGTGAGGCGGCCGGCAAAGGGATCGGCCATGGTTTTGAAGACCTGGGCGGAAAACGGCGCATCTGCCTGGCCTGGCCGCTCAACGCTGTCCTGGTTTTTCGGATTAAGACCCTGACGGGCAGGCACTTCGGCAGGCGATGGAAAAAAGTTGACCAGAGTATCAAGCACTGTTGCCGCCCCCTTGCTGGCCAGGGAGGCGCAGGCACAAACCGGGGCGATGCTGGCGTTTTTGATCGCCTTTTTCAGACCGCTTATCAGTTCTTCCTTGGTCAGCTCGCCTTCTTCCAAAAACTTTTCGATGAGCGTATCGTCGGTTTCCGCCACATGCTCCATCAGAGTTTCGCGCAGGCTTCTTGCCTCATCGGCAAGATCCGCCGGAATATCCGCCGCCTCCAGGCTGCCATCTTCCCTGAACATCAGGGCCTTGCCGGCGGCAATGTCGACCAGACCCTTGAAGGCTTCCTCTGCGCCAATGGGCAGGTACAAGACCACGGGATTGAGGCCGGTATGTTCACGAATCCCGGCAACCGTCTTGGCGAAATCGGCCCGCTCCTTATCCATCTTGGTGATGCAGATCAAACAGGGCAGAGAATTATCCTGAATCAGGTCGACAAAGCGCTCTGTCTGCCCGCGCACGCCGGAAACCGCGCCCACGGTGAGGATAGCGATGTCCGCCACCTGGGCGGCAAAACGGGTTTCATTGACAAAGTTGTCGTCACCGGGCGTATCGGCGAGGAAAATTTCGTGCTTTTTCCAGGCAAGAACGTTGAAGGCCGCGCTGATGGTGATGTGGCGCTTGCTCTCCTCGGGTTCAAAGTCCATGACGCTGTTACCGTCGTCCACCTTTCCCAGGCGTTTGGTGGCTCCGGCCGTGAACAGCAGGGCCTCGGCAAGACTGGTTTTGCCACTGTTGCCGTGTCCGAGAATGACCGTGTTCCTTATCTGCCGCACGTCCTGCATGAAAACCTCCGCTTGTACGAATGACGGGTGAGAAACGAGTGTATTAAGGTAAACAAAGCGCCGGAAAAAGCGAGCGCCGGCCTAAAGCTCTTTCCCTTTTACTCCAAGGATGGTAACCATCCGGGCCTGGAAATTGTTGTATATATTCTTTAAAACCTTGCAAAGTCAAGAGAGAACAAGCCCTAAACAGTCCTAAGAGCGCCATGTCCACCCCTGAAACCACCCAGCCGGCAAGGACCACCGCCGGCATCGCCCGCTCCGCCGGTGCGGTCGGTATCGCAGTCATGTGCAGCCGTGTGCTTGGCCTGGTGCGGGAACAGGTTTTTGCCGGCCTGTTCGGCGCGGGCCTGGCCTACGACGCCTTTGTGGTCGCCTTCCGCATTCCCAATCTGCTGCGCGATCTCTTCGGCGAAGGGGCACTGTCCGCCGCCTTTGTCACCGTATTCAGCGAATACAACAGCAAACGGAGTCAGGAGGAAACCTGGCGTCTGGCCAGCAATGTGCTGATCTTTTTTGCCATGTTCATCAGCGCGCTCACCCTGGTGGCGATGTTTTTCGCCGAGCCGATCGTGCATCTGCTCGCTCCGGATTTTCAGCGCGTTGCCGGCAAGAGCGAGCTCACCGCACTGCTCACCCGCATCATCATGCCTTTTCTGCTCTTCGTCTCCCTGTCCGCCGTGGTCATGGGCATGCTGAACTCCAAGGGCAAATTCTTCATCCCGGCGCTGTCGTCGAGCTTTTTCAACCTGGGCTCCATTGCCGGCGGGCTCTTTCTGGCCTCTATCCTCCCCCTTTTCGGCCAGCCCGCCATCGTCGGCATGGCCTGGGGCACGCTTCTCGGCGGCCTGCTGCAGCTCTTGATGCAGTTACCCACCCTACGCAAAACCGGTTTCCGCTTCCTCTGGACTTTTGCCCCCAAAGACAGCGGCCTGCGCCGTATACTGCTGTTGATGCTGCCCGCCACCATCGGGCTTTCGGCCACCCAGATCAACATCTTCGTCAACACCAACTTCGCCGCCTCCTGCGCCGAGGGCTCGGTCTCCTGGCTCAACTATGCCTTCCGCCTGGTGCAGCTGCCCATCGGCGTCTTCGGCGTGGCGTTGTCGATAGCCGTCATGCCGGTACTGGCCAGGCAGGCGGCGCAAAAAGACATGGCAAGCCTCAAACAGACCTTTACCTCGTCACTGGTGCTGGTCTTCACCCTGGCCCTGCCGGCCACGGCCGGACTGGTGCTTTTGGCCGAGCCCATCATCCGGCTCATCTTCGAGCACGGCGCCTTTACCGCCGCAGACACCAGCGCCACCGCCCAGGCCCTGACCTGGTATGCCGTCGGTCTCTTCGCCTATGCCGCCATCAAGGTGACGGTGCCGGTCTTCTACGCCATCGGCGACACCCGCTACCCGGTCATCGGCAGTTTTCTCGGCGTGGGAGCCAATCTTCTCGTCATCAATCTGGTCATCGCCAGCCTGCAGCACCGGGGCATCGCCCTGGCCACCTCCTGCGCCATGATACTCAACTTTTTCTTTCTGGGCTTGGTGCTCTACCGCAAGCTGGACACCTACCCCCTGCCCTACCTGCTGCGGGGGCTTGGCAAGATCGCGCTGGCCACCCTGGCCATGGCGGTGGTGGTCTGGGGACTGCGAACACTGTCCGGCGCCTGGCTTGCCGGTGCGCTGCCGCAGCAGTTGTTTGCCCTGGGCATGATCATCATGGCGGCCGTGCTGGTCTATGCGGCCATGCTGCAGCTTCTGCGCCTGCCGGAATGGACGCTGCTCTGCGACCGGCTGCGTCAGCGTTTCTCCCGCAACTGAACGAGCAGGGCGATCTGGGCTAAAAGCGCCACCACGGCCGTGTCTACATGGAGGATACGGCTGCCCATGGAGAAAGCGGAAAAGCCGCGCTCGACAAAGGCGGCGAGTTCGTAGTCGCTCCATCCGCCCTCTGGCCCGACTGCCAGCCGTATCGGGCAAACAGGCGAGGAAGAAGGAAAAACCCCGGCCAGATTTGCGGCCACCCCGGGATGGGCGACGAGCCCCTGCCCCGGCAGTTCAGGCAGCACATCTTCGATAAAAGGTTTGAACTGCCGGTGGATATGCACCTCGGGCAGCCAGGTATCCACGGCCTGGGCCATGG
>CAZEIT010000138.1:0-2299 GCA_964512515.1 uncultured Desulfobulbus sp. | reverse complement strand
CGAGCACGGGGCTTGCAAAGTAGGATTTTTCCACCCGCCGCGCGCGGATGAGATGCAGGCGGCGCACACCGAGCACCGTGGCCTGCTTGAGAATGCGCCGCAGCATGATCGGCCTGGGCAGCGCCAGGATGAGCTCCACCAGCGGCGGAGCCGGAAGCGGGCCACCCAATGTCACCTGCAGCCTGACCTCGGCCTCGCCCACCTGCAGCACCTCCCCTTTGCCCTGACGGTCGCCGACAAGCCCCAGCCTGACCACGCTTCCCGGACGCACCTGCAGCACCCGCAGCAGATGCAGGGCCCTGGGGCCGCCGATCAGTGCCTGACCGTTCCGGATCTCCCCGGGTTCGAGCAGCAAAAGATTCACATCCCTACCTCCAACGGCGAGCGGCAAGCCCGCACCTGCTCCGGCTGTCATCGTGCCGCACTGGCCGCGCACAAAATTTTTCCGGATCTTCCTTGACTTCCCCCATCTGTTTCCAGACAATGCTTATTGAAAAGAGAACGATACCCTACAATCTGATTCCACTCCATTTTTATATTGTGGAGGATACACGGTGATTGCTTCAAGACCAGCGCCTCAGCCTGCGCCCGCCGCCGGGCAAAAAAACGTCCTCAGGCTGCTTGTGCTTGGTTTCAACGAAAACGAGCGCCGTCTGCTCCATGCCGTTGTGCTGCTGTCGCAACGGCGCGACCCCGTCTTGCAACTGCTTGGCGAGGCGGAGGCCGAAAATGCCGAAGTGGTCATGATCGACATGCTGGACAGCACGGCGGCGCTCTGGGCCAACAGGCAACCCTGGCTGAAGCGGAAACCCGTTATCTGGATCTACGCCACCGGCGATGTCCCCTCCGAGGAAGTCGCACCGGGCCATACCAAGCTCAGACGGCCAGTACACTGGTCCAGCCTGCCCGCACTGCTGACACGGGTGCTGGACGACTGGGAGGCCACCCCCGGCCTCGGGCAGGAGACGCAGACCGCAGCTCCTCCCCGGCCCGTTCCGGTCATTCCAGCGGCTGCGGCGGCAGCTGACGGCAAACGCGTTCTGGTGGTAGACGACAGCCTGGCCGTACGGCGGCAGTTGCAGACCTTTCTGGAAAAAAAGGGCCTGCACCCAAGCTTTGCCGAAGACGGCGAGGCCGCGATCAAAAGCTGTGCCACCACCCGTTATGACTGCATTCTGCTGGATGTGCTCATGCCGGGCATGGACGGCTACGAAACCTGCCGCCGCATCAAGGCCCTGCCCAAGACAGGCAAAGATGTCAAAATAATCATGCTCACCAGCCGCACTTCGCCCTTTGACCGCATCCGGGGCAAGATGGCGGGCTGCGACGCCTACCTCACCAAACCGGTGGAGGCTGAAAAGCTGCACGAGACCCTGCGGCGTCATCTCTGATGCCTGGTCTGTACCATTGAAACAACAAAGACAACATTATCAACTTACACAGGAAACACGATCATGGTTCGCAATATCCTCGTTGTCGACGACACCCCCACCGAACTCAACCGTATGGAAAAACTGCTCAGCGGCGCAGGCTACCAGGTGATGACCGCCACCAACGGCAGACTGGCCCTGGAAGCGGTCAAACGCGCCAAACCCGACTGCATCTTCATGGATGTCAATATGCCGGAAATGGACGGTTTCGCCGCCACCCGGGCCCTGCGCAACGACGCGGAGACCAAGGATATTCCGGTGGTGCTGGTTTCGGTCAAGAACCAGAAGGCGGACAAGGCCTGGGGCCAGATGCTGGGCGCCAAGGGCTATATCACCAAGCCGTACGAAGACAGTGAAGTGCTCACCTTGGTGCGTTCGCTGTAGTGCTGTGCCTGGAGAGCCTCAAAGGAAAAAAAAAAAAAAAATGCATGTGATGCCATGGACACGACAAGCACGCTGACAGGAACAGAGGCAGAGGGTATGACAGCGGCCTACGCCGCCCTGTCTCCGGTGGAGGCGCTGGAGCGGGGCTTTGTACTGGCCCCGGGTGAAACGGGCATCCTGTCTTTGGCGGCGGGCTGGGAAAACCCGGCGGTATTCGAGGGAGAACAGAACCGCCAGGGATTTCTCGTTGGCCTTCTGGGGCTCATGATTCCCTTTGATGAAGGCAGTGAGCTCACCGAGATGCCGCCCCTGCACCATTTGCCCAACACTCCTAGCTGGTTTTTGGGTATGGTCAACCTGCACGGCCGCCTGCTCCCGGTCTTTGATCTTTTGCGTTTTCTCAACCTGGAGCGGGAAAGTGATGCCAAGCAGATGCTCCTGGTCGTGGGCCACGATGCCGATGCGGCGGGTTTTGTCATCGACGG
>CAZEIT010000137.1:0-6216 GCA_964512515.1 uncultured Desulfobulbus sp. | reverse complement strand
CATGAAAGGGCCAGTCTTCCTGGTGAAAGTGCTGCAGAAGCGCTTTATGCCCCATTTTCGAGCAGATAAGTTTTTCTGGCTGCACTTCTGCAAGCACCCCAGGCAGTCCGCCAGTATGATCCATCTCCACGTGATTGACTACAATGTAGTCAATTTTTTTCGGATCAATGATGTTGCGGATACGGTGCATCATTTCGCTGCGGTATTGCTCTTTAACCGCATCGATCAGGGTGATCTTGTCATCAATGATCAGGTAGGCGTTGTAGGTGGTGCCGCGGTTGGTGGAGTAGCCGTGGAAATCACGGGTGAGCCAGTCAATGGCCCCAACCCAGTAAATTCCTGGCGCCAGTTCGATCTTTTTCATGCTGTGTATCTCCTCCTTTACAGGTCTGGTTTAAAAAGTGAGAATGGTATATCCCTGTTCTATATAATTTGACATGGAAGGGTGACCAGCCAGCCCTTCAACAAGAGGAATCTCTTCCTGATTCACGGCGGCAAGCATCTGCATTTTACTGGTGCAAGCCTTGCATGCCCCAATGATCAGGCCTGCTTCCCTGGCCTTTGTATAGAGGGGGTGCAGAAAATGACCAGGATCCGCCATCAGGGGAACAAGGGTAACCGACTCGCCCTCAAGGATAATCTTGCCCTCCATGCCTTGTTTAGCCATATCAAGGGCATTGAGCAGCACATGGATAAAACAGAGTGGATTGTCACGAAAGGTGAAAAAGATAGTTTTTTTCATCAACTTATAGCAGGGTGGGTCTGGTTGAGACAGGTGTTGCCTGATTGCAGGTGTTATTCCGCTCCCAATCAAAACGCTCTTTGTGTCGGCTTCGGGAAATGCTCGCAGTACGGTAGCTCTATGTACTTTCTGTGTCGCATTTTCTCACCTTTTTGATACATTTCCTTGATCTGGAAATGGAATTACCTCTTCCTTTAGTCAAAACGAGAAAGCCTCGCCCCAAACAGGTTGAAGCAAGGCTTTGCTGCAATGGTTGAGGACTGAATCAGGCTTCTTCGAACTGATCTTTGCCGGCGCCGCAGAGCGGACAGGTCCAGTCATCGGGCAGATCCGCAAAGGAGGTGCCGGCAGCAATGCCATTATCAGGGTCGCCCTCTTCCGGATCATACACATAGCCACAGACGATACAGACGTATTTTTTCATGATTGCTCCTGGTTAAAATGGGTGGTTATCTTGGAGTATAGACCTGCCTGAATCAGGCCTCGGCTTTCCATACGCCGTGCAGGTTGCAGAGCTCGCGCACTTCTACCTTATCAGCCTTGACCTTGAAGGTGGCCTCAGGCGCATCGCCAGGGTTTAGATACTGGCGATAGACTTTGCCATCGGCGATCAGCTCGATCCACTCGATCCAGTGTTTTTCTTCCATTGGGTGGGCAGTGGAGCCAACAACCACCTTGTAGCCGCCGTCGATCTTGGTGATCTCTGGTACGTGCTTTTCCTTGGCTGCATCCACGGTATTTTCTGCCATCAGTACCATGGGCGCGCCACAGCATACCAGCTCTCCTGCGCCAACATGCAACACTTCCACGATATTACCGCAGGTGGGGCATTTGTAGATCTCGTTCTTCTTGGTCATGACTGTTCTCCTTGTTGTTGATGATCGTTGAAATCGATTTCAAAATAGATACGTCGAGCGCTGAGCGTATTTTACACGCTCAGGCTTATATAAGTCCTGCATTATCTCAATAGTGCAGTATATTCGTAAGCTTTGCAAGTACCATTGAATAATCATTAGCATCGCAGGCTGTCAGCTATCTTTCAGCCAACAGCGCTTTTACCCTCTGGCGTGATGCTGTACTTGCAACGAACCGGACTTTCGATAAAGCCTTTTTTCTTCAGAGCTGTGAGCTGGCAACTTACCTGTTTGGCTTCAAGACCAGTTGCCGCGGCAAGGTCCTTGCTGCCGCAGACGCTGTCCATTGCACTCATTGCTTTAAGGATAGCCTGTTGGCTATCGTTGAGTTTTGCGGTGCTCAGATTCATTTCCTTATCTTTTTTATGTTGGCAACTCAGGCAGATGCCAAAATATTCCACCCTCCAGCCAGTCAAAGTGTAACCATGGTGGTCAACAGGCATTTCGCAAGACCGGCTGGCTCCCGATTTCGGCAGGATGTCATCAATACGATGGCACTCGGTGCAGCTAATATGATCATGCGGCTGCTGATTCCAATCGAAGCGTTTTTGTCGGCCTGTGATTTCCAGTTTGCTGACCAGACCTGCGCTGGACAGGGTTTCCAGGTTGCGATAAACGGTTGCTAGGCTGATTCGCGGCAATCTTTTTTTTACACGTGTATAAAGCTCATCAGCAGTGGGATGGGTTCTGGTGCGCTTCAGTTCGTCCAAAATAATTTCCCGCTGATGAGTCATTCGTACGGTCTGTTTCATCATTTTCTCTACTGCACTCCAAGCAACTGAAACAAAGAAAGGTGGATCACTGCCACTAAAGGGAGCATGATCCCACTAAGTGGTAGTATATAATCACGATTGCAGCGCTTGGCCATGTTAAAATAAGAATGATTGTTATTTGTAAGGCATTGCCAACTCGCCGAATATCACATCAACCCTTACAGAGACGAGCGTCTTTTTGCCTTATCAAGCACGGTATCCTTAAGAAAGTGGGCATCGTCCTTATTGGGATAATCCAGCGTATAGTGAAGCCCGCGTGATTCTTTGCGCCAGGTAGCGCTGTGCACTATTAGCTCTGCTACCACCGCCAGGTTGCGCAACTCCACTAGATCCGGTGTGAGCAAGTAGTCATAGAAATGGGATTTAATCTCCTTCAAAAGCCAGTCAAGCCGTTCCCGCATAAGCTGCAGTCGCTTGGTTCCTCGTACAATGCCGACATAATCCCACATCAGCCTGCGAATGCCATCCCAGTTGTGGTTGACCAGTATACCTTCTTCCAGGGTGGATGCCCCCCCGGTCTTCCATGGTTGAATCGGGCCGCAATCAGGTAAGCCGCGCAAACCGGCCAGAATCTCCGGCATTTTTTTCGCAGCCCGATGGGCATAGACAACCGCTTCAAGCAGGGAGTTGCTGGCCAGCCGATTGGCGCCGTGCAGGCCGGTACATGAGGTTTCGCCTAGGGCCATGAGCCCGGTCAGACTGCTTTGGCCCCAATGATCCACCTGTACCCCGCCACACATGTAATGGGCGGCAGGAACGACAGGTATGGGTTCTTTTGTAATGTCCACACCGTAACGCTTACAGGTCTCGTAGATATTCGGAAAACGTTTTTGAATAAAATCAGCGGGCTTGTGGGTAATGTCCAGATATACACAGTCTGAGCCGCTCTTCTTCATCTCCGCATCAATACCGCGCGCAACCGCGTCACGAGTGGCCAGGTCACCTCGGGGATCGTACTGTTGCATAAAGGGTTGTCCTGCCTGATTGAGCAGGGTCGCACCTTCGCCGCGCACAGCTTCCGAAATCAAGAAGTTTTTAATGTGCGGATTGTAAAAGCAGGTGGGATGAAACTGAATAAACTCCAGGTTTGCTACCTTGGCTCCGGCACGATAGGCCATGGCCACACCATCACCCGTGGCAATGTCTGGATTGGTGGTATACAGGTAGACTTTGCCGCAGCCACCGGTACACAAGATGGTGACCAGTGCACGTCTGATCTCTACCTTGCCGCTGGTACGGTTCAGCACATACGCGCCCAGACAGCGATCATTACTGAGTGTGGTTGCGCCACTGCTGTCAGCCCGCGAAGCGATAAGCAAATCAACAGCCAGGTGATTTTCCAATATCTCGATGTTGGGGTGGGCCGCGGTTTGCTCCAAGAGAACCCGCTCTATTTCCTTGCCGGTCAAATCAGAGGCGTGAGCTACCCGCCGGGCTGAATGACCGCCCTCCATGCCCAAGTCAAAGTCCTTGCCGTTGTTGCGCATCTGGAAGCGTACCCCAAAGTCCATGAGTTCGCGCACCCGTGCCGGACCTTCGGTTGTGACAATGCGGGTGACATCCTCTTTGCTCAAACCATCGCCAGAGATAAGAGTGTCGCGGATATGGTCTTCGACTGAATCTTCAACCGACAGAACTGCGGCGATCCCGCCTTGGGCCAGGTTGGTGGCTGTGTCCACTTTGCCTTTTTTGGTGATCAGGGTCACCTTAGCGTGTTCGGCGGCCTTGAGGGCCAGGGATAGTCCGGAAACGCCGCTGCCTATAACCAGAATATCGCTGTAATGTTCTGTGCTCAATGGGGAAACCTTGGGGTGATGGTTGGTGTCATGTTTCACGTGAAACATACGCTTGAGGTAAAGAGATGTTCTCGCCTAATGGATAATGGTGTATTATGTGCACCGCTGGCAAGGCGAAAAGAGGCGTCGCAGGTACTTATTAAAAAGGAAGTAACTCAATCCTAACTGCTTACCTGTTGCCAGCACGGCTATTGTATAGCTTGCTCTATACCATACTGTACTATCTTGAGGAAAAGGAAATTCTTTGGACACGAAAATCGTAGCCCTGGCTAACCAGAAGGGCGGGGTTGGCAAAACCACAAGTGCACTCAACCTGGCAGCAGCGATTGCCCTGCGCAAAAAAAAGGTTCTACTGGTGGATTCGGATCCCCAGGGTAATGCTACCAGTGGTCTTGGTATTGCAGTTGATGCGAAAAAAAACATTTATCACTGCTACCTGGGCATGCAAGAAGCAACAGAATGCGTCACTGCCACAAAGCAGAGCGGCTTGTGCCTCCTCCCAGCCTCCATTGACCTGGTAGGTGTTGAGGTCGAGCTCATTGCCATGGAGCAGCGGGAAAAAAGATTGAAGCAGGCGTTGCGTCCGCTTCATGGTCAATACGACTATATTTTTATTGATTGTCCGCCTTCGCTGGGCATACTGACCTTGAACAGCCTCAGTGCTGCGGATTCGGTGCTCATTCCGCTGCAATGCGAATACTTTGCCTTGGAAGGACTGGCCTTGCTGATACAAACCATCCGCAAGGTAAAAAAGGCCTTCAACCGAGATCTGTTTATTGAAGGACTGCTCCTCACCATGTATGACCGGCGTAATCGGCTCACCTATTCGGTGGCCAAAGAGATTCAGCAACACTTTGGGGATCAGGTCTACAAAACCGTGATCCCACGCAATGTACGTTTAAGCGAAAGCCCGAGTCATGGCCAAAGTATCCACCAATACGATCCTTCCAGTGCAGGAGCTGAGGCCTATGTGCGCTTGGCCAAAGAGTTTTTGCAGAAAAACGAGCAGTCAAAGAAGGGAGGCAAGGTATGAGTTCGAAAGCAGTGTTGGGGCGAGGGGTTGGGGCCTTGCTGCCAGATGTCGATGAGCATCTGACGGAAGACAAGTATTTCTTTTGTGATATCAATAAAATACAGGAAAACCCTAACCAGCCCCGGGTCTTTTTCGACGAGGGTAAGCTCCAGGAGTTGGCCGAATCCATACGCGAAAACGGGGTTATTCAGCCACTTCTGGTCACCAGAGGGCTTGGTAGCCGTTATATCCTGGTTGCGGGCGAGCGGCGACTGCGTGCTGCAAAATTGGTGCAACTCGATGAAGTTCCAGTCCTTTTACTGGATGAGATGCAACCGGACCAAAGCCTGGAATTGGCCCTGATCGAAAACATTCAGCGTCAGGATTTAAACGCCATTGAAGAAGCCCAGGCCTATGCGCGCCTGATGGAAGAGTTCCAGCTTACCCAGGAGGAGGTGGGCCGTAAGGTGGGCAGGCAGCGTTCAACTATCAGCAATGCCCTGCGACTTTTGGGTCTGCCCCAGGCAATTCAACAGGATGTGGCCATGGGAGTGCTGAGCGAAGGCCATGCCAGGGTCTTGCTGCGGGTAAAGGATGATACCGGGCGGTTGCAAAGTATTCGTGACAGAATTCTCACAGAAGGTCTGTCTGTACGGGCAACCGAGCGTTTGTGTGCAAGTCCCAAGCCATCTGTAGCCAAGGGATCAGCCACAAAGATAAGTACCACCTCGTCCCAGCAGGAAACCCTCTCCTCTTCACACTGCCAGGCTCTGACCACGCAACTGGGGAATCACCTCCATACCCGCGTGCGCATCGTGCAACAGGGCCAGCGCGGCCGCTTGGAGATCGAATACTATTCCAGCGACGATCTTGACCGGCTGGTGAGCCTGCTCTTGGAATAATGAAAGGGCCATCCTAGGGGCAATGCCGTCTTGGACCCGCCAAACAAGCCTATGTTTCGTAATTTTCTACTCTTCCT
>CAZEIT010000136.1:0-6246 GCA_964512515.1 uncultured Desulfobulbus sp. | reverse complement strand
TACGCTATTTTTTTGCCCATTGTCTCCATGCAATTTCTTAACCGGACATTACTGACTGTAACAAGGTGATTGCAGGCATTCGCATGATTCAACCTCATTGGTTGTATGATACTGATCTTTCATGCGAATATAATCATTGTGCTGAGCTTTGTTAGGAGCCATTTATTTAAAAGAAGCCCCTCCGCTCCTGTCTGGCCCTATCTAATCACGTTCCAAATGGTCGTAAAAGAAGAAGCTTTCCCCAACAGTGTGGTATCACAGGTGTTCGTGTGTACACCTATGATACCAGCTCATTACCGCAAGGATTACACTTTGATCAAGTTGACCATGGTGTCATAGAACGAGACGCTACCGCCGACCTTGTCGATCATGCAGGTGTTTTTCAGGTGAGGGTCAACCCACATGGCGGCATTGGCATGCACGCCTCCTGCACGTTGCATGTCTCCCTTGATCAATTTGCCGTCGATGGTCACATCAACTGCACCCGAGTCCCAATGGCCGTGACCCAGTGTAAAAGCGATCACTCCGGGCCGGATTGTTTCTGTAACCTGAACCTTGCCTATCATCGCCTTCTTGGTGCCGTTGCCCAGATCCCAGACACCATTCGGATTGGTGGCTGAAACCACCCGGACCTGATCCCCGCTCTTCACTCCCAGTTTCATGGCATCGCCACTGTGGAGAATGATACTGTTTTCCGGCATGAGGTCAGTAAGATACGGATGGGTGATGGTACGCGCCTTGGTATGGCTGATATCGCGCTGAGTCACCAGATGGAGCATAAACCCCTTGGCAAGCTCTGCCGGTTCATTGCCCATGGTGTCAGCCACTGGCACATAACGGGCAATGCCATAGTATGGCTCACCGGTAAAGGCATCTTTGCAGCCTGCAGTCTTCTCCTGGTAGAGGTTGATCAGTTTGCCGTACTTGTTGGCAACCTGCTCACTCTTGTAACTGGCGGTCTGGGAATCAAAACGGCCGCCACGATTGAGTATGGTCACCACCTTTGGCCAGGCCGTGCCTGCGATGTTTTGCCAGCGTTGGGCATCAAATACGTTCTTGGGCAGATGAGCGCGTGATTTGAGGAAAAGGTCTATCTCTTCCTGGGAGGCATCGGCCACCGGTTCTTTGCGATCCAGGGCGATGTTGGCCACCATGCGGATATAAAAATCGTCAGGACGGGTAAAGTCCTGGCCCTCCCCGAAGCCGTTCTTGCCAAACCCTTGAAGTCCCAACTTTTCAGCCAGAGCCAACCAAAAGGCCTCATAGGAAATCGGCTGTTCCTCACCAAACACGATGACCACCTCGTTGGGAGACTCAATCACCGGTTGCCGTACCGGCTGGATGCGCACCGGCATGTTGGGATGCGAACCCTGAAACTCCCAGCGCTCAAGGAAGTGGAGGTCCGGGATTATATAATCCGCATACATCGAGGTTGGCCCGATAACGATATCACTGGCAATATAGAGGGGGAGTTTGTCAAGATCGAGCAGGGCTTGAATCTGGGTTTGTCCTGCTGGCAGGGAATAGGTTGGTGCCCCCATATAGGAAAAAACCACCTTGGCCTGGTACGGATACGCGTCTGCAATGGACGGCAGGATTTCCTCGTATACATCGGAGGAAAGCGGCCACCAGTTACGCTTGGCCGGATAGGACTCCTTGCCTTTGAACAGAGAGGATTCCTCATACTTCAGGTCATGGCGAATGATCGAGGTGCCAAAGGTTTTCTGGCTCTTGGGTCCAATCTTCTTGAGGTTGAAAGGCTGTTTATCGGTGCTGCTGGTGCCATCCACGTTGAACGTCGAGGCGGCAATCATTCCACCCTTCCAGTCAAAGTTGCCGATGAGCAGGTTGAGGTTCATGAACGAGGCAATGTTGTAGAAACCATTGGTGTGCTGGGCAGGGCCACGGTGCATATCAATACAGGCCTTCTTGCCATGGCTGGTAAATTCTTGGGCCACAGCCTCAATGGTCGCAGCATCGATACCGCAGAGCTCTGCGTATTCAGCAATCGTCTTTTCTTTTGCAGTTTCCAACATCAGTTGCAGACTGCTCTTCACCCCGATGTCTGCACCCTCAGCATCCTTGAGCACGGTGTCGACGAACAGATCACCTACCATGGCTTCCTTGTCGTCATTGGGATCAAATGCCACCGGCTGCCCATCCTTCAGGGCCACAAGGTATTCAAAGTCAAACTCCTTGCCGTCCTTGTCTGTACGCTTTTCCGCTGGTTTCAAACCTATTTCATGGGCCCTTAGGAATTTCCCCGGTCTTCCCTCTGTATCCAGTTTAACCAGCCAGGGCCCATTACTCCAGGTCTGTTCATTGGCAGCTGCAGCGGCAGCCTTATTGCAGCAGGCCAGAAAATTAGCGTCAAACTTCCTGTTTTCCAGTATCCACCTGGTCATACCCATGGCAAAGGCAGCATCGGTTCCTGGCAGTATCGGCACCCATCGCTCAGCCTTGGCTGCGAGTTTGGTGCAGCGGGGATCAAGCACGGTCATCGTTAATTTGCCATCCGCCATGCGCTGAGTCATGCGCATGGTACGGTTAGTCGGCCCGTAGTTGCCGTCAAAGAGGTTGGCACCAACAAAAATGATATAGTCGCTGTTTTCCTGATCCGCCTGCCAGTAAAATTTCTGCCCACCCTTAAAGCTGTTGCCCTCGTACTGCTCGCTCATGGCCTTGCAGGCAAAGTAGAGCGAACCCTGGCAAACAGTGGTGTGACCATGGGCGTTGTTGGTGCCAAAGGCGCTGTTAAAGGCAGCCGCGAAGTTGGAACGGCCAGCCTTCTTGCGGCCCCAGAAGTAGACAAACTGATTGTTCTTTGGCCCAAAGTCCGGATGGTCTGGATCAATCAGGGCTGCAAGGTGGGCGACATGCTTTGTTTTGAACTCTTCTATGGCAGCCAGCCGCTCCTCGGGTTTTTTCTTGCGCAAGGCGGCCACATCTTTGCCCATATCCTCAAACGCCTTGCTGTCAGTCAGTGCATGCAGTTCCTTCATGCCAGTGACCTGACGGTTCTCTTCGCCTGGAACATGGGCAAACAGCCTGCCGCCAGCCACGATTTCATCAATAGCCTGGCTAAAGGGAATGGAGGTCCATTTATTTTCGCCGCGCTTGCCTGCGCGTTTCAACACCTGGGTGACACGGTAGGGATCATACGCGCCCTGATGGCCTGCCTGCCCCTTGGGACAAAGTCCGGCATCCACCTTGGCCGCTTCCGATGGTGCGGTAGACATATCCAGATGCGGATGCAGATTGAACGGGTTATAGGGGTTGCCATCGATCTTGACTGCTACCCTATCGAGAATCTTGACTTTAATACCGCAACCGGTGTTGCAGTTGAGGCATACGGAATACAGGGTGTTTTCCGCCTTGAGCAACTCATAGGCTTCGCTTGCGGTCAGTTCGCCTGCTTCCACCCGGGCGATGAGATCGCGGGCGAAATCGAACTGGGTTGCGACTACGGCACTACAACCTGCCAATGCCGAGGCCTTGAGAAAATCGCGGCGCGTAACAGTGCGTTGCTGTTTAATTGCCATAGAGCACCTCCAGCTTTGCATGAGCGACATAGTATACCCGCGGTGCGGTTTTTGCGGCCGGTTTGAGCGTCTGCACCTGGTTAGCCTGCTTCACCTGGGCGATCAGGCTCTGGGGGTCGCTCTCATCACCGAAATATCCTGATCTGCCAATACAGGTAGTGATACATACCGGCAGTTGTCCTGCATTTAGCCGGTGCAGGCAGAAATGGCATTTGCGCGCATTGCCGACAGGCTGGTTGTTGCCCGAACGTTCCCATTTCTTCCCGTATTCGTAGCTGGCCATGGAGAGATACTTCTGAATTGCCGGCGTCCCCTTACCATGCATACCGCCCTCGTCCATAGTGCGGGCATCATAGGGGCAGGCCGGGACACAGGCACCGCAACCAATGCACTGACCGTATTCGATCATGACAATACCTGTGGCAGCCTTCCAGGTGGCCCCCTCTTCTCCCTTGACCGGACAGGCATCGACACAGGGAGGATTATCGCACTGCATGCAGGGCCTGGGAAGAAAGGTACGCGTAACCTGAGGATACTTGCCTTGTTCGTATTCATGCACAGGCCGGTAATACATGCCCGGCGGCAGCTTGTTTTCTGAAACACAACCGACGGTACAGGCATGACAGCCCACACATTTGCGCAGATCGATCAGCATGGCCCAGCGGCGCTCGGCTTCCGGTTTCTGCAAGGCCCGCTCCAGATCTTTTTGCATCACTATCAAAATGTCATCATTCTGCATTGCTCACCTCCTCGTGATTCCATGGTTCACTGCTGATGGCAGCGGTCGCAGTTTTCCTTTACGGTGAAGGCTGTCTTGTCGTTGTGGCAAGCACCGCAGGATTGCCCCTGTTCCATCATCTCCATGGTGACCGGTTTGTGTTGTCTGGTGTTGATGAAGAGCTTCGGATGGCACTCGCTGCATTTCAGGCCAGCGCCGTCCACATGGGTCTCATGGCTGAAGGTGCTGTCACCGCCCTCATTTTTCATGACAAGATCGCCACCGCCCACTGCTGCCACTACAACTCCAGCGCACATCAGGATTCCTATTGCTATACAGGCCGCTCGCATGATCACCTCCCAGAAGAAGAGTTTTTCGGGACACATAGACGACCATATCCGGGTAAACGGATATAATCAAGATAACAATGAGAAACATTGACTGTCATGGCGATCTACGGTATGGGATCGGCCATGAAAGAAACGATACAATCCTTCAAATCACTGGCTGACGAGACCAGGATTCGCCTGTTGATGTTGCTTCATTCAGGAGTTGAATGCTGCGTCTGCGACTTGATGCATGGCCTGGATCTACCGCAATCTACGGTCTCGCGGCACCTTGCTAATTTGAGACGAAATGGCTGGCTGCAGGGCCGTCGTAGCGGGATGTGGATGTACTACTCCTTGAGGGGGGATCTGGATATCTTTCTCCGGGCCCAGCTTACCCTTCTTATTGACCAATTGAAAAACACCTCGATCTGCAAGAGAGATCAAGAGCGCCTCGAAGCCTACCTGTTGACTAAAGACGGCAATTCATGCACATGACTTTTATCGCGTAATCGGTAGGACCCGATAACTCCTCCAGGAAAGCAGGTATCAGCACCTACCCCAAAAGCAGTTTTGCCCCGGAAGCAATCTAGATGCAGGGCATTGCCCGTTATATCGAGAGTCATGAGGTCAAGCACCTGATTGCCCTCTACGACCGGATTACCACCGACTACCCGCAAAGCCCCTAGGCCATGCGCGCCCAGCCCTATAAACCGCTGAAGAAATAAAACAGCACCGGAGGTGTGCAATCCCGCGTAATTTTGTACAATTATGCGTACATTCCGGACAGACAAAAAGGTGGCGAAATCTTCGCCACCTTTTCAATCCTCTTCAGCCATTAACCAGTTCTCTGATCACTCTTCCGCTTACTCTTTATCCCCTGCACTAAAACGCCCGTCGCTTCTGTGGTTGCCAGCCCTGTTTGCCTTGCCCTCCAACCAACCGCTGCGGCACTGCTCGTTTTCATCAAAGTCCGGCACATAGGGCTTGATGTCAAGCACAGGCGTGCCATTGAGCAAGTCCACGCCCAGCACCACCAGGCCATCCTCTGCCACCTCCTTGAGGCGCAGCACGGAAAGGCCAATGGGATTGGGCCGTTTGGGGGCACGGGTGGCAAAGAGGCCACGTTGCTCGGTATCAAGAAAGGGCGTGACCATCAGGCTATAGCCACTATGAGCATGCAGATGGCTAAGCACATAGACATGGGAAAAACCGTCCAGATCGCGCAAACCCAGACGGAACTGCGGATAGATTTCAATGCGGCCCTCCACATCGGCCGCGCCCCTGGGCTGGATGGGCATGCCCTGCAAACTGGTAAAGGGTGAATGGATGCAGCCAATGGGGGAATAGACTATTTCCATGGCATTCAAGCGGGTTAAAGTGTTGGGGCGGGTTTGCTCAGCACAGGCTATCCCCGTTCAAGAGCAGGATAACTGTATCAGGAAGGCAAAAAAAATGTGACGGAGCCTGCGTTGCTGTGTTGGACTGATCGTAGGCGGTATTTCCCGTTCTGCCAACGAGAGAACACTGTAAACGCTGTATTTTCGTAAAGAAATCAGAGAATGCGCCGGAAGGAAGAGGCCTTGATGGCAGCCACCACTTCCCTGCCCGGCGCGTAAAGGTGGGTCAGGTTATTGACCGAAAGTAACGGTTGATTCAT